>PUNR01000175.1 GCA_003551805.1 Loktanella sp. | reverse complement strand
TGATTGCCGGCCTGTATCGGGTGAACTGACCTACGGGTTGGAACGGCTTGCGATGTATGTGCTGGGCGTGGATCACGTGATGGACATGCCGTTCAACGACCCCGACGCGCCCATCGCGCTGACCTATGGCGATATCTTCCGCCAGACCGAACAGGAATATGCGCGCTGGAACTTCGACGTGGCAGATACCGACATGCTGCTACAGCATTTCAAGGACGCCGAGGCCGAATGCCACCGCATCCTGTCCACCGCCGCCCATGACCCCAAAAAAGACATGCAGATCATCATGGCACATCCCGCCTATGACCAATGCATCAAGGCCAGCCATCTGTTCAACCTGCTGGATGCACGCGGCGTGATCTCTGTGACCGAACGCCAAGCTTATATCGGGCGGGTGCGCGCGCTGGCCAAAGCCTGCGCCGATGCCTTTGTGCAAACCGAAGCCGGGGCAGCAGCCTGATGGGGCGCGCGCTGATCGTGGCGATGCTGGCGCTGGCTGTGGTGGTGGGCGCAGGCATGTATTACCTGCAGGTCTATGCCTATTACGAAGACGTCACCGCAGAAGTGGGCGACATCACCCTGCCTGTCGCAATGGATGGCGGCGACCCGCTTGTCGTGCCGTTCACCAATTTCCGCGGTATCGATTCCATCTCGAGCCCGCTGCGGTATCGGGCCTGTTTCGACACTGATATCAGCATGATTACGCTGGCCGCGACCGCACAGGCGCTGCCTTTTGCCGAACCCCGCGTCGCACCGCGCTGGTTTGATTGTTTCGATGCGCTGCAGCTTGGCGCTGATCTGCAAAACGGTGATGCGGCGGCCTATCTGAGCATCGCAAATCTGGAATATGGCATCGACCGCGTGATCGCGTTTTACCCTGACGGGCGCGGCTATATCTGGCACGAGATCAACCCCTGTGGCGAAGCCGTGTTCAACCGCAATCCCGCACCTGACAATTGCCCCGAACCCCCCGAAAGCCTCCAGTAATGCCTGATCTTCTGATTGAACTCTTTTCCGAGGAAATCCCCGCGCGCATGCAAGCCCGTGCTGCGGATGATCTGAAAAAACTGGTCACCGACGGTCTGGTCGAGGCTGGTCTGACCTATGCCGGTGCTGCCGCATTTGCCACGCCACGCCGCCTGACGCTGGCGATTGACGGGCTGACAGGCGAAAGCCGTGCCGTGCGCGAAGAACGCAAAGGCCCCAAGGTCGGCGCACCTGATGCGGCCATTGACGGGTTCCTGCGCGGGGCAGGGATCACGCGTGATGCGCTGGAAATCCGCGATGACAAAAAGGGCCAGACCTATTTCGCGGTGATCGAAAAACCGGGGCGCAAGGCCGCCGACATCATCGCCGAAGTGCTGGATGCGACCGTGCGCAATTTCCCTTGGCCCAAATCCATGCGCTGGGGCACGGGGTCGCTGAAATGGGTGCGGCCATTGCATGCGATCATCTGCCTGTTGTCGGATGAAGCGGGCGCAGAGGTTGTGCCGCTGACCATCGACGGGATCACGGCGGGCCGGACCACCTATGGCCACCGCTTCCTGTCGCCGGATGCGATCACCGTGAACAGCTTTGACGATTACGAGGCGAAACTGAAACGCGCCCATGTCATCCTGCGCGCCGATGAACGCGCCGAGACGATCTGGAACGACGCCAAACAACAGGCTTTTGCCCAAGGGCTGGAACTGGTCGAAGATCGCGGCCTGCTGGCCGAAGTGGCAGGACTGGTCGAATGGCCTGTCGTGCTGCTGGGCCGGATCGGGGAAGACTTCCTCGACCTGCCGCCAGAGGTGTTGCAGACCTCGATGAAAGAGCATCAGAAGTTTTTCTCGGTCCGTAATCCGAAAACGGGCCGGATCGAATGCTTTGTGACCGTCGCCAACATGGAAACAGCCGACAAGGGCGCGACCATTCTGGCGGGCAACCAAAAGGTGCTGGCGGCACGGCTGTCGGATGCGAAATTCTTTTGGGAGAATGACCTGCGGACGGTCAAGGCGGACGGGCTGGAAGGCATGTCCGCAGGGCTGGCCAATGTGACCTTCCACAACAAGCTCGGCTCTCAAGCCGACCGCATCGCGCGGATCGCAGCACTGGCGCGCGAGATTGCACCGCATGTGGGCGCTGATCCTGATCTGGCGGAACAGGCGGCAAAGGTGGCCAAGGCTGATCTGCAATCTGAAATGGTCGGGGAATTTCCTGAATTGCAGGGGCTGATGGGGCGGTATTATGCTGCTGCCGCAGGGCTTGATCCGTCGGTAGCTGCTGCCTGTCAGGACCATTATTCCCCGCTGGGGCCGTCGGATGATGTGCCGACAGCGCCCGTGTCAGTGGCCGTGGCGCTGGCTGACAAGATCGACACGCTGGCTCTGTTTTGGGCAATGAACGAGAAGCCAACTGGCAGCAAAGACCCGTTTGCACTGAGGCGAGCTACTCTTGGTATATTCCGATTGTTGATGGTCAATGAGATTCGTTTGGTATTGCGAGCGTTGGTAGAACTATCAGTCGCAAGTTGGCTTGCGTGGAAGCCGCATTATCCTAATTTCTTGTTGAATCAAGACATTGCCGATAAGCAAAAAGCATTAGCCTCCGTCGAGGCAAGAGATAGCCTGTTCGCTGACCTCCTCGCCTTCTTCCACGACCGCCTCAAGGTCTACCTGCGCGACCAAGGCATCCGCCACGACATCATCGACGCCTGCATCGCCATGCCGGGGAACGACGATCTGACCCTGCTGGTCAAACGTGCCCGCGCCTTGGCGGAAACGCTGGCGACCGATGACGGCGAAAACCTGATTCAGGGGTTCAAGCGGGCCAACAACATCCTCACTCAGGCAGAGGCCAAGGATGGCGTTGAATATTCCTATGGTGCCGATCCGAAATTCGCCGAAGACGACGCTGAAAAGGCGCTGTTCGCGGCCCTTGATGCTGCGGATGCAAAGATCGCGCCTGCGATGAAAACCGAAGATTTCAGCACCGCGATGACTGCTATGGCGGCACTTCGTGGGCCGATTGATGACTTTTTCACCGCTGTGCAGGTCAACGACGACCGGCAGGTGATCCGGCGCAACCGGCTTAACCTGCTGTCACGGATCAGAAAAGTGTGCCTGTCCGTCGCTGACCTGACGAAAATCGAAGGCTAGGTCACGCGCCTGTCAAGTTTGCTTTACGCAAAGACGGGTTCTGCTCTATGCTGCACCTACGCAATGGAGCTATGCCGCAGTGCAGCAACAGATCATCTACCCCCCCGTGACCGAGATCACGCCAACGGCCCCGATGAAGGTTGCGGTGTACGGTGACCGTGCGAAATGCCTGCAACGCCTGATCCGGCTGGAATTTCCGATCCCTGTCACGGTGGCTTTGTCATTCGATGCCGTGCGTGACGCGGCCTTGGGCAATTTGCCCGATATGGTGACGCTGATGGCGCCGTTTGGCCCGCAGCCTTTGCTGTCGGTGCGCCCGTCCAGTGAAAATGCCGATTGGGGCGGGCCTTCTGCGATTCTGAATGTGGGGATGAACGACGCACGCTTTGCCACCATGGCAGAGGCGATGGGCGAACAGCCTGCGGCGCAGCTATATCTGCAATTCGTGCAATCCTACGCGGTGCATGTGGCGCGTCTTGATCCTGACGAATTTGACATGCCCGACACTGCCGATGCCGCCAGCCTGCGCGCGATGCTGGCCACGTTCGAGGCGGAAACCGACGCGCCTTTTCCGCAAGACCCCGCCGTGCAATTGGCCGAGGTGTTGCGGTCCATGGCGCGTGCATGGGACGGGACCAGCGCACGGTTGTTGCGGCAGGCGAAAGGCGCACCTGCGGATGCGGGGCTGGGCTTGGTCGTGCAGGCCATGGCGCTCAGCGTGGGGCAGGGCGAATGCGGCAGCGGGATCGTGCAATTCGTCGATAGCACGACAGGCGCGCCACGGATCGTGGGCCGCTATGCCGCCCAGAATATCCCGCAGATGGCGAAGACCGATGCCGAAGGTGCGTTATACCTGACGCGCGATCAGCGCGGCGCGTCTTTGCAGGACCGCTGCCCTGATACATTCGCGCATCTTCTGGATTGCGGCGCGTTGTGTCGCAAACATCTGCGCGAAGAAATGCAGATCAAGTTTACGATTGATGCGGGTCGTCTGCACATTCTGGATGCAGTGCGCGTCCAGCGGTCGTCGCGTGCGACGGTCCGTATCGCTGTGGCGCTGGCCGAAGACGGCGTGATTACCCGCCAAGAGGCCGTGATGCGCGTTGAACCTGTGGCGCTGTCGGAATTGCTGCACCGGCAAGTCGATCCGAATGCGCCGCGCGATGTGCTGGTGACGGGTATCGCCGCCAGCCCCGGCGCTGCCTCTGGCCGCATTGTCCTGACCGCGAACGAGGCGCAAGCGAGTGCCGCGCGCGGCGAGCCTTGTGTACTGGTCCGGCGCGAAACCACGCCAGAGGATATTCGCGGCATGCATGCCGCATCCGCCGTGCTGACGATGCGTGGCGGGATCACCAGCCATGCCGCCGTGATCGGGCGGGGGTTGGGTGTGCCTTGCGTTGTCGGGGCCTCGGATCTGATGATTGACCGCAAATCGGGGAAAGTTGTGTCGCCTGATGGCCGCAGCTTTTCTGCCGGGGACATAATTACTGTCGATGGCACGACAGGGCAGGTGCTGGCCGGTGCGCCTGCAATGCTAGAGGCCGCACTGGACGGTGCGTTCCAGACATTGCTGGAATGGGCCGATATGTTCCGTGATATCGGGGTGCGTGCCAATGCCGATACCCCCGCTGATGCACAAACTGCGCGTAATTTCGCAGCCGAGGGAATCGGGCTGTGCCGGACCGAACATATGTTCTTTGAAGGCGACCGTCTGGGTGTCATGCGCGAGATGATCTTTGCCGAAGGCAGTGATGACCGCCGCGCCGTGCTGGACCGTCTGTTGCCGATGCAGCGCGCTGATTTTGCCGAGTTGTTCAGCATCATGGAAGGCCGCAGCGTTTGTGTGCGCTTGTTTGACCCGCCGCTGCATGAATTTCTGCCCTCTGACAAGGCGGGTTTGCGCGATCTGGCGGAACAACTGGCGCTGCCTTTGCCCGAGGTGACAGCGCGTGTCGCCGCCCTGAGTGAATATAACCCGATGCTGGGGATGCGCGGCGTGCGCTTGGGAATCGCTATCCCCGAGATTTACGAGATGCAGGCGCAGGCGATTTTCGAGGCGATGATCGCTGTCGGCAGCAAAGGCATCGCGCCTGCGGTCGATATTATGATCCCGCTGGTGTCCGCCGTGCGCGAGGTCGAGTTGATGAAAACCCGCATCGAAGGTGTCGCCAACATGGTGGCAGGCCGCGCGCGTGCGGCGCTGAATTACCGCCTTGGCGTGATGGTCGAAACCCCGCGTGCCGCATTGCGCGCGCAGGATATCGCTGCTCATGCGGAATTTTTGTCATTTGGTACCAATGACCTGACCCAGATGACCTATGGTTTGTCGCGCGACGATGCGGGGCGTTTCATGTCGACCTATGTCCAGCAAGGCGTCTATGCCGAAGACCCGTTCCACACCCTTGATATCGAAGGTGTCGGTGAATTGGTCGCCATGGGCGCAGAGCGCGGACGCAGGGGCCGTGCGGATGTTGTCTTGTCAATTTGCGGTGAACATGGCGGCAGCCGCAGTGCCATTGCATTCTGTCGGGACCACAAATTTGACTATGTTTCATGTTCGCCGTTCCGGGTGCCGGGTGCCCGCTTGATGGCCGCTCAACTGGCGCTGAAGGATAAGATCACAGGTTCGTGAGTTTCTATATCTAGTGTCCACTTAGACCAGTTCGGCAGCATGTAGTGCAATTTTACCTTATTTTAAGGGGATTCCGGCGGGGTTCCGCCTGAGGGGGCACTAGGGGTAGACTCTTGAAAGCGATTGGCCTAACCACCGCCCTGCCGCCGTGGGGCTTTCCGCGTGGTCGCTTTGGTTGGGATTATGTCGCCTTTGAAAAAAATTGCCGCAGGATTTGTTGCGGCGCAACTGGCCTTTGGTGCCAGCATTGCAACAGCTGACGAATCTACAATGGCCAGCCGCCTTGGTGCTGTCCTGGGTCAAGAACGCGCAGCCCTGTCTGTGGTTCCCGATGCGCGCATGGCGCAACTGACCAGCCTGCCCCCCGCCAGCGAACGGGGCATTCAGACCGAACCGGTCGTAATCTATGATGATCAATTTTTGGCAAGCCTGCCTACCGCATCCGGCGGCACCGACTGGCAATGCCTGACCGAAGCGCTTTATTTCGAGGCCCGCGGTGAATCCGTGCGCGGCCTGTTCGCTGTCGGTGAAGTTATTCTAAACCGTGTTGATAGCGCGGGTTATCCCGCGTCTTTGTGTGGTGTCGTCAATCAGGGAACGGGGCGCAAATTTGCCTGCCAGTTCAGCTATACCTGCGATGGCAACCCCAAGACAGTGCGCGAACCCGCAGCATGGGAACGTGTGGGCAAGGTCGCCAAGATCCTGCTTGATGGCACGCCGCGCGATTTGACCGGTGGTGCCACACATTTCCACACCCATGCGGTCAGCCCGTCATGGTCACGCCGCTTTACGCGGACTGCGACGATCGGCGCGCATCTGTTTTACCGTGAACCTGTGCGGACTGCGTCCAACTAAGGTCGGTCAGTCCGGCCATTGCGTCGTCCGCCGCGCTTGTCCTGCCGGCGGTCGGCATGTATCGCTGGCGGACATAACGCCTGTTGACCGGACCCTGCGATGACTGATGATATCCGCCTCGCCTTTGCCCACCCTAGCGAACGGGCAGAGGCCAGCACCACCACCCCCTGCGACCGTATTTCCCTGCGCGATTACATCGTGTCGGTCGAGATTGGCGCGTTCCAGCAAGAACGCGGCACCTTGCAGCGGGTCCGTTTCAATGTGGTCGTCGAGGTGCCCCGCCTGACCGGACCGATTGATGACGATGTCGACCGCATCCTGTCCTACGACCGCGTGACCGAGGCGATTGCGGCAGAACTGGAAGCGGAACGCCTGAACCTTCTGGAAACGCTGGCCGCGCGCGTCGCGGATCGTATCCTGCTGGAACCGCAGGCGCAGCGTGTGTTTGTGCGGATCGAAAAGCTGGACCGCGGCCCTTTTGCCTTGGGGGTCGAAATTGTCCGCGCCCGCGACGGTCAGACGCCCGACGGTCAGGTGCATATTCCGGTGCCGCATCCGCGTGTGGTGTTTCTGGCGAATGATGCGCTGGTGTCGCCTTGTTTGACGGGTTGGATAGATCAACTGGCCACGATGGATGCGCCTTTGATCTTTTGCACCGGTGCCGCCGACACGCCCGCACCACATGTGGCCAACAAGCTGGCGCAGCGCCGGATCGACCTGTTGGCGATTGAACAGAACGCATGGACCTTGGCTGCGCGTGATCCGCGTTGCGTTGTCGTACAAACCCGCACTGAACTGGATTGGGCGATGAAGAACGGCCAGATCAGCGTCTGGGCCCCGTCCAAGATCGTGCTTGATGCGGTGGATGGCCCCTCGGCAAGCCCTGCGGATGCGGCCGCGCTGGTGGCGTGGTTCGCAGGCCAGATGCAAGCGGCAGAACTGGTCATCATCGGGCATCCCGCGCCGGAAACGGATTTGCCGATGCAGGTCTATCCGGTGGATCAGGCTGTATTGGCATGACGCTCTATTACCGACCACTGGTCCTGTCTGACCCGACGCAGGACGCAGTGCCTTTGGCTGGTGGTCCGCACTGGTTTCGCGAAGTTGCGGTGTTGCAGCGGGGCGGGGCGACACAGATCGTGCCGGCCCTTGATGTGCCGCCTGCCACGCTTGCCCGACTGACCGCGCCGCGTGCGGCTGTGGCAGGGCTGACGATGGACCGCGCGCGGATCATGGGTATTTTGAACGTCACGCCAGACAGCTTTTCCGATGGCGGCGATCATGCTGATCCGGACGCTGCGGTCGCGCGTGCGCTGGCGATGCAGCAAGACGGGGCCGAGATTATCGACATCGGCGGTGAAAGCACGCGGCCCGGTGCTGTGACCGTACCCGAGACGCAAGAGATTGACCGCACAGCCCCGGTGATTGCCGCGATCAGGGCGCAGTCGGATGTGGCGATTTCTGTCGACACGCGTAAATCTGCCGTGGCGCAGGCGGCAATTGCGGCTGGTGCGAGCATGGTGAACGATGTCGCCGCCTTCAGCTATGATCCTGCCTTGGCGGATGTGACTGCTGCCTCTGGCCTGCCGGTCTGTCTGATGCATGCGCAGGGTGATCCGGCGACGATGCAGAATAATCCCGTCTATGACGATGTGCTGCTGGATGTTTACGACTTTCTGAACGCCCGCATCGCACAGGCCGAAGCAGCGGGCATCGCGCGTGAGGCGATTGTGGTCGATCCCGGCATCGGCTTTGGCAAGACGCAGGATCACAATCTGATCTTGTTGCGCAATCTGTCGCTGTTTCACGCGCTTGGTTGCCCGATCCTGCTGGGTGCGTCGCGCAAGCGGTTCATCGGGACCATCGGCGGCGGGCAGGATGCCAAGGACAGGGTGGCGGGTTCTGTCGCAGTGGCGCTTTACGCGGTATCGCAGGGGGTGCAGATCCTGCGGGTGCATGATACCTTCGCGACAAAACAAGCGCTTGCCCTTGCGGCAGCGATTAGCGGGACAAACAGCAGATGACACGTAAATTCTTTGGCACTGACGGTGTGCGCGGCACCGCAAATATCTATCCGATGACGGCCGATATGGCGCTGCGGATCGGGGCGGCAGCGGGCCGCTATTTCCGCAATGACGGATCGAACGGCCACCGTGTCGTGATCGGCAAGGACACCCGCCTGTCAGGGTATATGTTCGAAAACGCGCTGACCGCCGGTTTGACCAGCACTGGCATGAATGTGCTGCTGCTGGGGCCGGTGCCGACGCCTGCCGTGGGTCTGCTGACCACGTCGATGCGGGCCGATGTCGGTATCATGATCTCGGCCAGCCATAACCCGCACCATGACAACGGCATCAAGTTTTTCGGCCCTGACGGGTTCAAGCTCTCGGACGAGGCGGAAACCCAGATCGAGGCGCTGATCCAGTCCGATATCGAACCTGCGAAAGCCGTGAACATTGGCCGTGCCAAGCGGATCGACGATGGCCGGTTCCGCTATGCCGAACGGCTGAAGGCGACCTTCCCCACGGGGATGCGGCTGGACGGTCTGAAGGTCGTGATCGATTGCGCCAATGGCGCCGCCTACCGTGTCGCGCCAGAGGTGCTGTGGGAACTGGGTGCGACTGTCATCAAGGTGGGCGTCGATCCTGACGGCTTTAATATCAACGATGGCTGCGGGTCCACCCACCCTGAACGCGCAGCACAAGTGATCCGTGAAACCGGTGCCGATGTCGGTATCTGTCTGGATGGCGATGCGGACCGCGTGATGATTTTGGATGAAACCGGCAGCGTGGCCGATGGTGACCAGATCATGGCGCTGATGGCGGCGCGCTGGGCCGACAAGGGCCGTTTGCAGGGCGATACGCTGGTTGCGACGGTGATGTCCAATCTGGGGTTGGAACGTTTTCTTGCCACCAAAGGCCTGCATCTGCACCGCACCAAAGTCGGCGACCGTTACGTGGTCGAGGCGATGCGCGCCGGTGGCTTCAACCTTGGTGGTGAACAATCGGGCCATATCGTGATGACCGATTATGCCACCACCGGCGACGGTCTGCTTGCGGGGCTGCAATTTCTGGCCGCGATGATCGACACCGGTCAAAAGGCCAGCGCGCTGACCCGCAGTTTCGATACCGTGCCACAGATGTTGAAAAATGTTCGCTTTGCCGCAGGCACCGACCCGTTGGGCGCGCGTGCTGTTGCGGCTTCTATTGCGGATGCGGAAACAAAGCTGGCGGGCAAAGGGCGTCTGCTGATCCGCAAATCCGGCACCGAACCGCTGATCCGCGTGATGGCCGAATGCGAGGATAACCACCTGCTGGCCGAAGTGGTCGACCAGATCGTGGCCGAGGTGACGGCAGCCGTCTAGTGCTTGGCGCTGTCGGCAGATCATGCTGGCGGCATTAACCCATTCTTAACCCTGTTCGCGCAATTTGCTGAACCATACCGTGGCCCAAAAGCTGCGGTCTGGTTTGTCAGCAGGGGTGGCGCGCGATGTCCGATATGTCCCAGATTGGTGCTTGTCTGCCGGTGACGCTGGCGCAGGCTTGGCCCAAGCGGGCCTTTGATATTGCAGTGGCGTTGGCGTTACTGGCGGTCATCGTGCCGGTGACGGTGGTGCTGGTTGTCCTGAACCCGTTACTGAACGCGGGTCCGCTGATCTATCGGCAGGACCGGATGGGGTATCTGTGCAGGCCCTTTGCGGCTTATAAATTCCGCACCATGCGCCCGGCAAAAGGCGCTATGCGCGGTGCGTTTGATGCGCTGGAGGTGGATAGGATCACCGTTCTTGGCCGGTTTCTGCGCAAGACGCGGCTGGATGAATTGCCCCAGATCATCAACGTCCTGCGCGGCGACATGAGCCTGATTGGTCCGCGCCCTGACAGCTATGAACATGCTTGCGTCTATCTGCGCGAGGTTGACGGCTATGCCGCGCGCCACGCGGTGCGCCCCGGTGTCAGCGGTCTGGCCCAGACAGAGGTGGGATATGTTGATGGGCTGGACGGTATCCGGCGCAAGGTCGCGGCTGATCTGCATTACATCGCCCATGCGTCGTTCCGGCTGGACCTGTGGATCACATGGCGCACCCTGCTTGTCGTGTTGGCACGCAAAGGCTGTTAAAGCGGACGGATCTGTCCATCACCGATCACGATAGCGGTCAGTTTGCCGGTCTTCCAGGCACCGGTATCGACCGAAATCACGCCGCCCTGCACCGTCAATGCATCCACGATCCGGTGGCCATGCACGCACCAGATACCGTCACGGCGCGGCACGACGCCGAAATCGGGATGGCCCCATGTCATGGCCTTTTGCAATTGTTCATCCAGCGGCTGATGCGGGTCGGCACCGGCGTGGCAGGCGGCCACATTGCCGCTTTGCCACAGATACGGCATGGATTTCATCCAGACCGCTTGATCCCCCAGAACCGCCAAAAGCGCCTGATGCGCGCGCATCAGGTCATCGGGTCCGACCTCTGCAGGCAGGTCGTTGATGCCGAAACTGGCCAGCGTCGCCCGCCCGCCATAGCGCAACCAAGGGCGGCCCGTCCGTCTTGGGCGGGTCAGAAAACGCAGCATCAGGTCTTCATGATTGCCGCGCAGACAGGTCAGGTCCATCGCGGCGCTGCGGTCTTGCAACAGCCGCAACACACCGGCGCTGTCAGGGCCACGGTCGATGTAATCGCCCAGCATGACGACCGGCAGACCCGCCGCCTGCGCGCGGTCCAGCACGGGGGCCAGAAGGTCCAACCGCCCATGCACATCACCCACAGCGACAAAGGGGTGGTCAGGCGCGGGGGCGGCACCTGTGAACAGCTCTGACATGGCAGAGGGGGTGGGCGTTTGCGAAGGCATGACCGTCTTTATCGCAGGGCCGGTGGCTTTGACCAGTGCTGTTGCGCACCCCGCCGTGCGCAGGGGCAACGCCGTTTTCACCTGCGTCCGGCATAAGGGGTTCTGCAACATATTTCTGGAGTTCCCGATGCCCGATCCTTTCAGTTCCGACTACGTCAATCTGACCTCGCCTGCGGTGGCCCATTACGTCATCACGCCGTCCGACAGTGCCGATCTGCCGGTGCGACCGCGTGCGATTTTCGTGCAAACCGCAGGCACCGCCGCACTTCAGGACAAGGGGGGTCAGGTCGTGACCTATGATCTGGCGGCCGGTGCCGTCCTGTCGATCCGCCCGATGCGCGTGCTGGCCAGCGGTACGACGGCGCAGCTTGTGGCGTGGTATTGACCATGATCGGGCTAGAGCTTTCCCCTGCCTATCTGGCCGGACCTGCCGCGCGTGACCCGCTGGCCGCCTTTTTCGCGCAAGGCAAAGGGGCGCATGTCGCCCTTGGCCCGGGTCCGCAGAACGGGTTGAACGTCTGGACTGAAACCGGCGCGGACACTGCCGCCTGCCTGCGCCTTGACGGGGCAAATACCGCAACGCGCTTGTCTTGGCGCGAAACCCTGACCTGTGCCTTGCGCAAGGTCTATCCGGTGGCCGCATTCACGCTGTCGGCGGGGTGGTCGCAGTTGCAATCGTCAGGCTCTGGCCTGTCCGGCAGCTATACCGGCAACCGCGCGGTCAGCACGTCGTCGTCCACAGCGACGCTGGGCGTGACCGTAGATCGTGCCAAGCCCTATGATCTGTGGGTCACCTATACCGGTCGCAGTGCGGGCGGGTATGTGCGTGTCGATATTGACGGGGCGCAGGATCTGGTCAATGCGATCACTGATCCGGCAGGGCTGGGGTTCAAGGCTTTCAGCACACATAGCCCAACCGACATGCAGCGCCGCCGCAGCATCAGGGTGGCGACCGGTCTGACGGGCAGTCATCACGTGACCCTGTCGCATGGGGGCGCGGCCAGCCCCGGCGGCACCAATGTGATGATCGAAGCACTGGCGCTGAGCGCCGATCTGACCGACGATGGTATTCTGCCACCGTTGTGGCAGCCCGCGACGCCCTATGCGATGGGGGACGAGGTCCAATGGCAGGGCACTTTCTATTCGGCCCGCGCGACAGGCGTCAGCGGCGCGGTTGCACCGGCGCATCTGTCCGGTATCGGTGGAGATGGGGCGCTGGACTGGCGCGCTGACAACCGCCCGACCTATCCCCAATTTCAGGCGATTGATTACCCGTCAGAGCGTGAATACGCCGCGCGTGTTATCATCGCAGGCAGCGCGACCGAAATAGGCGGCCAGACCCACGGAAACGAGGCATTGGTGTCACGCAACATCACGTTGGACCAGCAACCCTTTGTGCCCGCCAGCACCGGCACTGGTCTGCGGGTTGGGGCGCAGATCGTGGTGACCGAAAACACCACATGGCAGCGCAGCGCTGGTGGCGACATCGGCGAATGTCACATGATCCGCCAGATCACGCCGGGCGAGGTGCGTCATGACGTGCAGCTTACGGCCACCGGTCCTGATGCGGGGCTTGACTGGCTTTATACGGGCATGTTGCCGCTGGTGCATTGGGACGGCGAAACCGCCGCAATCGCATTGCAAACCGTGGCGACACCGGATGGCGATACCGTTGCGCTGGCCGGTTACGCAGGGCAAAGTCCTGCCAATATCAGCTTTGGCGCTGCGACCCGACTTGGCGTGGCAGGGCGGGGCGTGACGGGGGATATCGTGTATGGTTTGTGGGCTGACAAGACGCCGGTGGCGGATAACTGGATTGACGGCATGACCATCTTTCTGCGCCCCAATATCGACGCGCGTCAGGCCAGCGGGCCGCTTGACTGGATCGCCAAAGCCTATGTCGCGGCGGATATTCCCGCTGGTTCGGTGCTGCGGGCGGGTGATGTGATCGGCTTTGCCAGCCGCCATCTGCTGGCGGTCACGCCGGTTCAGCCGTGAAAATAGCCGCGTCCATAGCGCATAAAGCTTAGCCCACCGCGCTGGGCCTGTCTGCGGCTGTTGACCTGTGTCAGCGTCAGGCCGGTGATCTGCACATTGGCCGCCACCAGCTTTGCGGTGGCGGCCAGCACGACGGCTGCGGGTGTCTTGTCCCAGCGCACGGCAAACACGATCCTGTCCGCGTATTGCGCCAGCGCCAAAGCGTCGGGCACTGGCACGACAGGGGGCGCGTCAATCACGATGATGTCGTAGGCGGTGCGCGCCTGCGCGATCACATCGCCCAAAGCGGGCAGGAACAGACAATCCGCGCCGCCCTGATCCTGCGCGCCACCGGACAACAGATCGACGTTGGGGATCGCGCTTGGTTCAACTGCTGTGGCCAGCCCGACATGACCAAGGATCACCGCGGCCAACCCGTCGGTGCCTGCCAGACTGAAGTAACGCCGGAACGCACTTTGCCGCAGATCAGCATCGACCAGCAACACGCGCTTGCCCAGTAGCGCAAGACTATGCGCCAACCCGATGGCCTGCGTTGTTTTGCCTTCGCCGGGGATCGCGGAGGTCGACAGGATCACCTGCGGGACGGTTTGCCCCTGCATCAACAATGCCGTGCGCAGGTGCCGGTAGCCTTCGGTGGCGGCTGTCGGATCGGGTTTGTTCAACGCATCAAGCAATCGTGCAGGCCGGCGCGACCCCAGCAGCGGCAATTGCGCCAGTACCGGCAGGCCGGTTGTGTCCTGCAAGGCGGTGCTGTCGGTGAAACCCCGCCGCAACACATGGCGCAAGGCTGTCAGCATCACACCCGCCAAAGCCCCGACCAAAGCGGCGATTTGCAACAGCAACAGTTTTTGTGGGCCGATATACTGCGCCTCTGACGCGGCGTTCAGGATTCGGGCATCCGGCCCGATTTGTCCCGCGCGCAGGGCAAGATCGCGCAGATGATCCTGATATTCGCTTTGCTGGGCCAGTTGCGCATCCAGATCAAGCTGCATCCGGTCGCGCGCTGTCTGCGCCGCGGCCAAAGCCGCGATCTGTGCTGCCAGATCATCGCGGCTGGCCTGCAAAGCACTGGTCTGGCGGGTCAATCGCTGCCGGTTGGCGGTGTCACTGGCCCGCTGCAGGGCGGATTCGGACGCGATCAGGCGGGCTTCGGTATCCAGTAATTGCCGCCCCAGCGTGTCGCGCCGTGCGGGGTCTTGCAGACCCGATTGCGCGGTCAGTTGCGTGATCGCTGCCGCTGTTGCGGTTTGATCTTCGCGCAGGGCGGATAATCTGTCGGTCAGCCATGCAACCGATGCTGCCGCATTGTCACGCTTGGCCCGCGTCTGGTCGGCCAGATAGACAGAGGCCAGCGTATTGGCGATCATCACCGCGCGGTCAGGATTGCCAGTCGTGACGGTGATGCGCAAAAGGTCACTGTCGCGCGGGTTTTCAACGCGTATCGCACCGCGCAGGTTTTGCACCAGTTTGGCCGCTATCGCTGCCGCATCGGGCGGGGGCTGGGTCTGACCGGACAACAGGCTGCGCATTCGCGTGCGCAGCGCCGTCAGCGACAGCGGCGACACCGGGCGCAGATACCGGTTGAACGCGGGATCGTCGTGCAATTGCAACCGGTGGATCACCTGTTCCAAGGTCGCTGTTGCCAGCAACACCTGTATTTGCGTGCCGGGTTTGTGGCTGTCGGCGACGGCGCTTGTCTGCATCGCAGGGCTGGGCGGTTTCAGGTCGATTACGCTGACCGCTGCATGACGCGGGCTTGCCAGCGCAAAGCCGTAATAGCCCGCCGCCAGCACCGACAGGCTGACCATCAGCACCACGACCCATTTGCCCGCCCAGATCACGCGGAGCATCTGCATCACATCGACTGGCGTGCCGGTCTCAAGCTCTGCAAAGGCATGGCTGGCCGGATCGGCCGGATGTCGGGGCATGGGCGGGCTTTCTGTACTGGTGAAGCGTTGCCTGCCCGTCAAACCACAAAGGGGTTAACACAAAATTAATCTGAATGAAGGATTAACGGTTCGAGCAAAGCGCGTCGCAGTGGCGTGCTGACGGGAACCGGTGCGCGATAGTGTCAATCTTGCTGCGATATCTGTGTCATCCGGCCAGCCTTGCGGGTTTGCTGCGTGGCGTGGTGGTGGCGGGCAATCTGGTGGTGCTGCTGGGCCTCGCCCTTGTTCTGGGGCTGGACGGTTTCGGCGCGCTGATCGTGCTGTGGGGGTTGGCGCTGGTCGGGTCCACATTGCTGGGCTTTGGCGGGCCGTTGACCCTGCTGGCGCGGCTGGGTGACGGTGCGGGGATGCATCCGCGTGCGATGCTGTGGCTATGTCTTGGGCTGCCGTTGATTGCGGCACTGACGGGAAGCCTTTGGTTGGCCGTGATCTGGCCCCAGGTGCCGTGGCCTGCTGTGGCTGCCATGGCGCTGGCGGTCAATCTGGCGGCATGTCTGGGCAGCATTCTGCGCGCTTTGGGATCCGTGCAGATATCGATGGTGTTGCGCGATGGTGCGCCGCTGGTGGCACTGGGGCTGGCGGGGCTGACGCGGTGGGACGCGACCGCAATCCTGTGGCTGGCGACGGTCCTGCTTGGGGTGATCTGCGCTGTGGGTGCGGTTCTGGTGTGGCGGCATCCGGCACGCACTGACCTGATCGGGCAGGGCAAACCCGGCAAGGTACTGACCCCGAACCTGTGGGCGACAGCGGTGCTGGGCATGGTGCTGATGCAGGTCGATATCATCATCGGCGGGCAGTTTTTGACAGCTGAACAGATCGGCGTCTATGCGCTGGTGCGCAGGTTGGCGAACCTTGTGGCCTTGCCGATTTCCGTCGCGACATGGGTCAGTGCGGGGCCAATTTCTGCCGCCCATGCCGCGCGGGACCGTGCTGCGCTGCAACGTGCCAGCAACACAGGTGCACAGATCGCCTTGCTGCCGGGGTTGGGGCTTGCTGTTTGCGCCTTGCCTGCCTTGTGGTGGTTGCC
>PUNR01000075.1 GCA_003551805.1 Loktanella sp. | reverse complement strand
TATAGGGTTCATACGGGACCACCTGAAAACTGGTGTGCGTGTAGTGATCTTCCTGCGCCTTCGCCGCGGCAACCACCGCTGGGTGCCGGTGGCCGGTGTTCAAAACCGCAATACCGCCTGCAAAGTCGATGAACCGATTGCCTTCGACATCCCAGAGTTCGGCATTCTCGGCATATTTGGCATAGATCGGCGCGGCAGAGGCGACGCCGCGTGGCACTGCCGCCTCTCTTCTGGCGATCAGATCGGCGTTGGTTTGCGCCGCAACGGGGGAGTGCATGGGCTTGTTCACGGCGTCATCCTTTTTGGCTGTGTTGCGGTGATCCTAATCTGATCCGCACCGTCCCTGTCAATCTATCCCAGAACCTGCGCCACGGCATCTTTGGTCGCGGTGACGATTTCATCTGCCTGCGCGCGGGTCAGCGGGAAGGGCGGGGCGAAGCCCAGAATATCGCCCTGTGGCATCGCGCGGGCGATCACCCCACGGTCAAGCATGGCTGCGATAACGCGGGGGCCAACCTTGTCGGCAGGGTCAAAGAACACCCGATCATCTCGGTCTTTGACCAGTTCAACGGCGCACCACATGCCTTCACCACGCACATCGCCGACATGCGCATGATCGCGCATTGCTGCCGCCATGGTTTCGTTCAGATAAGCGCCGACGCTGCCTGCATTGGCGATCAGGTTCTGGTCGTCCAGCAGTTTGAGGTTCGCCACCCCCGCCGCAGCACAGATCGGATGGGCCGAATAGGTCCAACCGTGGCCGAAAGGACCGAATTCATCGGTGCCTTTTTCCAGCACGTCCCACATCTTATCGGACACGATCGAGCCTGACAAAGGCGCATAGGCCGATGTCAGCCCCTTGGCGATGGTGATCAGATCGGGTTTCAGACCGTAGTGGTCGGACCCCATCATCGTTCCAAGGCGACCAAATCCGGTCACGACCTCGTCCGCGATCAGCAGGATGTCGTATTTGGTCAGCACCTTCTGGATCGCTTCCCAATAGCCCGCCGGGGGTGGCACGATTCCGCCAGTCCCCAGCATCGGTTCGCCAATGAAAGCGGCGATGGTGTCGGGGCCTTCGTGCAGGATCATCTCTTCCAGCTTTTGGGCGCAATGGGCGGTGAAGGCGGCCTCGTCCATGTCGCGGTCGGCGCGGCGGTAGAAATAGGGGGCTTCGGTATGCAGCACCTGCGTCAGCGGCAGGTCGAATTTCTTGTGAAACAGTTCCAGTCCCGTCAGCGATCCGGTGACAAGGCCAGAGCCGTGATAGCCGCGCCAGCGCGAGATGATCTTTTTCTTTTCCGGCCGGCCCAGCACGTTGTTGTAATACCAGACCAGTTTGACGTTGGTTTCATTCGCATCCGACCCGCTAAGGCCATAATAAACGTGGTTCATCCCTTCGGGTGCGCGTTCCGCAATCATCCGCGACAGGGTGATTGAGGCTTCGGTGCCGTGCCCGACATAGGCATGGTAATAGGCCAGCTCATGCGCCTGTTTTGCAATCGCCTCGGCGATTTCGGGGTGGCCGTAGCCGACGTTGACGCAGTAGAGCCCTGCAAAGGCGTCCAGCGACTGCCGCCCTTCACGGTCGGTGATATGCACACCTTTGGCCGACTGGATGATCCGGTTGCCGATGTCACGGCGGGCGAACTGGCCCAGATGCGTGGAGGGATGGAAAAAATGGTCATGATCCCATTGGCTAAGCTGATCATTGGCACGCTGGTCGGTCATCGCATTCTCCATCTGGTTTTGCGGTACTCTAGGGGACATGGGCGCCAGTCTCTAGTCCAATGCGTGGGCGTGATGGGTCAAAAACGACATCGTTAGCCGCTGTTGATGTATTGCCCCTTGGGGCGAAACAGCCCAGCCTTGGGCGGAATACTTGAACCAAAGGCCGACTGATGACCACTTTTGAAGCCAACTTTCCGACAAGCGAATATCTGCGCCGCATCACCAAAACCCGTGCCGAGATGGCGTTACGCGGGCTGGACGCGATCTTTGTGTCTGATCCATCCAATATCTCTTGGTTAACGGGGTATGACGGCTGGTCATTCTATGTGTTTCAGGGCGTGATCCTGACGCATGACGGCGATCCTGTCTGGTGGGGCCGTGCGATGGATACGTTGGGCGCGCGGCGGACTGTTTATATGGAAAGTGACGACAATATCCGCGGCTATGATGACACATTCGTGCAGAACCCCGCCAAACATCCGATGCAGGAACTGGCAAAGCTTTTGACCGAACTGGGGCTGCAAGGGGCGCGGATCGGGGTCGAGATGGACAATTACTATTATTCTGCTGCCGCCCATGCTGCATTGCTGGCGGGTTTGCCGCAGGCGAAGATCAGTGATTGCACCGGACTGGTGAACTGGCAACGCGCCGTCAAATCCGACCGCGAGATTGATTATATGCGCCGTGCTGCGCGGATCGTGGAAACCATGCATGCGCGGATCGTGGAACTGGCCGAACCCGGCCTGCGCAAGAATGACCTGATCGCGGACATCTATGCGACGGGGATCAGGGGTGCGGATGGGCATTGGGGTGATTATCCGGCGATCGTACCGATGGCCCCGTCCGGTATGGATGCCACCGCCCCGCATCTGACATGGGACGACCGCCCGATGAAAACCGGCGAGGCCACGTTTTTCGAGATCGCAGGCGCACACCGCCGCTATCAATGCCCGCAATCGCGCACGCTGTTTCTGGGCAAGGTGCCTGACAAATACCGCGACGCCGAAGCCGCCGTGCTGGACGCGGTCGAGGCGGGTTTGGAACAGGCCAAGCCCGGCAACCAGGCGCAGGATATCGCCAATGCCTTTAACGCCGCCCTGAATAAGGCGGGTTACGTCAAGGACAGCCGCTGTGGTTATGCCATCGGGATCAGCTATCCGCCCGACTGGGGCGAACGCACGATTTCGTTTCGCAAAGGCGATACCACCATTCTGGAACCGGGCATGACCTTTCATTTCATGCCTGCACTTTGGCTGGATGACGGGGGGCTGGAAATCACCGAGCCGATCCTGATTACCGAAACGGGCTATGAATGCTTCTGCAACACGCCACGTGCGCTGGTGGTCAAGGCATGAGCATCACCGCCACTATCCCGCTCGACGCCCAAGGCACGCACCACGGTTTCCTGAAACTGCCCTATAGCCGCGATGACAGTGCATGGGGATCGGTGATGATCCCGATCACGGTGATCGCCAATGGCGTAGGGCCTACGGCGCTGCTGACAGGGGCCAATCATGGGGATGAATACGAAGGGCCTGTCGCGTTGCAAGAACTCGCCGTTTCGTTGCAGGCGGATCAGATCACGGGCCGTGTCATCATCTTGCCAATGATGAACCTGCCTGCCTTTGCCAAGGGCACCCGCTGTTCACCTATCGACGGGGCGAATATGAACCGCAGTTTTCCCGGCCGGGCCGATGGCAGCGTAACGCAGAAAATCTGTCACTATATCGCGACGGAACTGGTGCCTTTGGCCGATATCGTGCTGGATTTCCACTCTGGCGGGCGCACGCTGGATTTTCTGCCTTTTGCCGCCGCCCATATCCTTGATGATAAAGCGCAAGAAGCGTCGTGTATGGCAGCGATGCAGGCATTCAATGCGCCTTATTCGGTGCGGATGCTGGAAATCGATGCTGTCGGCATGTTTGATACCGAGGTTGAGAGTCAGGGCAAAACCTTTGTCACGACGGAACTGGGCGGCGCAGGCACCGCGACCGCCCGCAGTGTCGGTATCGCGCGCAAGGGAATACGCAATCTGCTGATCCATGCGGGGATATTGGCGGGTGATCTACAGACAGACCCGACAATCCAGTTGGATATGCCTGACGATACCTGTTTTGTGTTTTCGCATGATGCCGGGCTGATTGATTATCTGGTCGATCTG
>PUNR01000048.1 GCA_003551805.1 Loktanella sp. | reverse complement strand
TAAACACGTCGGGTGCGGTCAGAGCCAGTTTCTGCAAGGAATTCCAGATCCTGTCATTGCTGCCAGCCGCGGCGAAATGGTCGGCAGCACCACCGCCACCGGCGCGTTCCTTCGCGATAATGTCCAGATAAACCGCAGTGGCCGCGTCAATCGCCGCGTGATCGGTGCAGGCCTGTTTGAGCACAAACACACCCGCCCCGCGCTGCAAGATACCCGCCCATTCGGACATCAGCACCTTGCGATCCTGTGGGTCTGCAATCTGCCCTGCAAGGGCGGTCATATCATATACAGGCACATTTTTCGGCGCAGTGGTTGAATGAGGAACATCTGCCATATCAACCGATCTGCCGGTCAGTGCGGCGAATTCTGACAGATTACAATCCGCTTCGTCATAAAAGCCCGATTGGGGTGGTGTCATGTCCAGGGTCATCTTGCGTCTCCTCCGCTTGGTTTAGGGCAGCTTAACGCGGGGCAGGCTTGTTTCGACGGCTAAAACACATCAAGAATACATCAATGACACATCGATTCCCGATCAAGGAAATTGCCCGTCAGGCGGGGCTAGGCACGGCCACCGTGGACCGCGTGCTGAACAACCGCGCCCATGTCAGCCCGCAGACGCGCAACCGTGTCGCCGCCGCCCTGCGCGAACTGAAAGCGCAAGAGGCACAATTGGCCGCACAAGGCCGGCGTTACATCTTTGATGTCGTCGCAGAAGCGCCACAGCGATTTTCACGCGAAATCCGCATCGCAGCAGAGACAGCGGCGCGCGCTCTGCCGGGCGTGGCGGTCAGGCTGCGGTTCCAGTTTCAGGAAATCATGACAGAGGCGGAAACGCTGGCGATCCTTGCGCGTATTGCCAAACGGGGCAGCAGTGGAATCTGCCTCAAGGCCCGTGATACAGCTGCGCTGCGCCAGATGATCGCTCAGCTGGACAAGGCGGGCATTCCGGTCTTTGCGCTGGTCACGGACCTTCCGGGCAGTGCGCGGCAAGCCTATTTCGGACTGGACAACGCCGAGGCAGGGCGCACCGCCGCCTATCTGCTGGCGCAAGGCTTGCCTGATCGCGGCGGCAATGTCCTGACTTCGCGCAGTCAGGACAGTTTTCGCGGCGAAACCGATCGATTTACCGCCTTTCGTGATCTGATTTTGACACTGAAGCCGGATGTCCAACTGGTCGATGTGATCGGCGGTGCTGGTGTGAACTCTCGCACTCTGGACCGGCTGGATGACGTTCTGTCGCGCGGGGCGCCGATTGCGGCGGTCTATTCCATGGGCGGCGGCAATGCTGCGATACTCCGCGCACTGGCGGCGCATAAGCAGCGGCCTGCAATCTTTGTCGCGCATGATCTGGACCGCGAAAACAGACAATTGCTGGCGCAAGGCGCGATCAGTTATGTGCTGCATCATGACCTTGGCAAGGATATGGCCACCCTGTTCAACGCAGCCCTTGGCAAACCGATGCGGTCTTTAGACCAGACCGGTGCGTCCAGCGATGTGCAGATCGTGACACCTTACAATCTGCCGCGATTTTAAACGGCAAATTGCCAATCAAAGCCGGCCACCGCTTTTGACAATCTGACACCCGGTCCCGTTGCTATCCGGTGCGCGCTAAATCATGATGACGTGAACACATCATCCTTTCATGGTCAAGGAACCGCGTGAATGGCAAATCGCCCCACTTTGCACGATGTCGCCCGCGCGGCAGGGGTCAGCGTCACCACCGTAGACCGCGCCTTGAACGGGCGGATGCGGGTGCGCGAAGATACGATGCGCAAAATCGCGGATGCGGCCTATCGTGTTGGCTATCATGCGCGGGGGTTGCTGGCCCAAAACCTTGATGCCAGCAAGCCGGAACTGACGCTGGGGTTTTTGCTGATCAAGAAATCGCAGGAATTTTATCAGAATTTTTCGGCTGAAATAACCAACGCTGTGCAGGCACGCCGCGATATCCGGGGGCGGGCAGTGATCCGCTTTGCCGCTTCACAATCGCCCGACGATTTCGCAATTGCCCTGCACGGCTTGGGCGAAAGCTGCGATGCGGTCGCCGCGACCGCCGTTAACCACCCGCGCCTGACCCATGCCGTGACCGAGGTGCAAGCCACAGGCGTGCCGGTCTTTGCGCTGCTCAATGATTTTGCCCAAGGTATTCGCTGCAATTACATTGGCCTGAACAACCTGAAAATAGGCCGGATCGCTGCGTGGATGCTGACGACCCGTGTGCGTGCGCCGGGCAAGCTGGCCATTGTGGTCGGTGGTAACCGCTGGCACGGCCATGACCTGCGCGAAGTGGGGTTCCGGTCTTACCTGCGCGAAATGGCCCCTGATTTCACCATTCTGGACACGCTGGTTAACCTTGAAACGCGCCAATTGACCTATGAGGCGACGCTGGATCTGCTGCGCCGCCACCCTGATCTGACCGGCATCTATATTGCCGGTGGTGGTATGGAAGGGGCGATTGCGGCCCTGCGCGAAACCCATCTGTGCCCGCGGGTGGCGCTTGTGGTCAACGAGTTGACCAAAGACAGCCGCGCCGCACTGGCCGACGGCTATGCCACCATGGTGATCGCGACGCCTTTGGCAGAACTTTGCGCCGATCTTGTCGATCTGATGGTGCAGGCCGCCGGTGCCGGTGGCGGCGGCATCGCCGGCCAGCATTTTCTGGAACCTCGGATCATCCTGCCAGAAATGGTGTAAAAACGTCATTTGATGCGCGGCAAACACGTCATTGTCGATATGAAATCAGGCGCCTGTGATTGACCGCTGCTGCGGCACGCGGCAGGTTCCGCCTGTCAAAAGACGCAGTAAAGCGCGTCATCCAACAGCCAGAGGTTTTCCATGACAACACGTTTCGCAGTTCTTGGCGCAGGCCGGATCGGGCAGGTCCATGCGCGCGCCATTCACGCCGTGCCGGGTGCGGTGCTGACCGCGGTCGCTGATCCTTTTGCCGATGCGGCAAAGGCGGTGGCCGATCAATATGGCTGCGACATCCGCGAGATTGCGGCCATCGAGACGTCTGAAGACGTCGACGCCGTGGTGATCTGCACCCCGACCGATACCCATGCCGACCTGATCGAACGGTTCTGCCGCGCTGGCAAGGCTGTCTTTTGCGAAAAGCCGGTCGATCTGGATGTGGCACGCGTGCGTGAATGTCTGAAGGTGGTTGCCGCGACATCGGGGCAGGTGATGGTTGGCTTCAACCGGCGTTTTGACCCTGATTTCGCGGCGCTGAAGGCCGCGATCGACGCAGGCCGGATCGGCAAGGTCGAGATGGTGACAATCACCAGCCGTGACCCCGGTGCGCCGCCCTATGATTACATTACCCGCTCTGGCGGAATTTTCCGCGATATGACGATCCATGATTTCGACATCGCCCGCTGGCTGTTGGGCGAAGAGGTGGACAGCGTCATGGCGCAGGGGTCGGTCCTGACTGATCCCAAGATCGCCGAATTGGGCGATTATGACAGCGCCAATATCATCCTGCGCACTGCCAGCGGCAAACAGGCCATCATCACCAATTCGCGCCGCGCCACCTATGGCTATGACCAGCGGATCGAGGTGCTGGGCGAAACAGGCATGGTTTCGGCGCGCAACCACCAGCAAAACAGGATCGAAATGGCCGATGCTGCGGGCTTTCATGCCGCACCGCTGCTTGATTTCTTCATGACCCGCTATACTGCCGCCTATGCGGCCGAGATTGCCGCCTTTGTCGCGGCCCTGCGCGATGGCACCCCGATGCCCACAACCACCCATGACGGGCTCAAAGCGCTGGAACTGGCAGAGGCGGCGCTGACGTCGGCACAAACACAGCAGGCGGTGCAGCTTACCCACAGCTAGGCGCAATCGGGGGCAATGTCGCTAATCGCCTTGCACCGTCGCTCTGGTCCTTGTGCGGGGGGCGTTCGGTGTGAAATGACTTGGCCCAATGCCGCCGCGATCATCCTTGGCAGCGGATCGCCCCCTTGTCGTTTCAATCTGGAAAGTAGCCCATGACCAAATTTGCCCTGACCGTGACCTGCGACAGTGCGCGCGGGATCGTTGCCGCGATTGCCGGTTTTCTGGCAGAGCATGGCTGCAACATCACCGACAGTTCGCAGTTCGACGATACCGAAACCGGCAAGTTCTTCATGCGGGTCAGTTTTACGAGCGAAACCGGTGCGACATTGGATGCAATGTCCAAGGCTTTTGGTGCAATCGGGGAAAGTTTCGGCATGGAATTCGCGTTCCACGACGAGGCAGAGCGTATGAAAGTGATCATCATGGTGTCGCGTTTCGGGCATTGCCTGAACGACATTTTGTATCGCTGGCGCATCGGGGCGTTGCCGATTGATATTGTAGCCGTCATCTCGAACCACATGGATTATCAGAAAGTCGTGGTGAACCACGATATCCCTTTCCACTGCATCCCCGTCACCAAGGACAACAAACCCGACGCCGAGGCCCGCATCATGGATGTCGTCGAAGCAACCGGCGCTGACCTGATCGTGCTGGCGCGTTATATGCAGGTGCTGTCAGACCGCATGTGCAAACAAATGTCCGGCAAGATCATCAACATCCACCATTCGTTCCTGCCCAGTTTCAAGGGTGCAAATCCCTACAAACAAGCCTACGAGCGTGGCGTAAAACTAATCGGTGCGACATCGCATTACGTGACCGAGGATCTGGACGAAGGCCCGATCATCGAACAGGATATCGCCCGGGTGACGCATGCCCAGTCACCGGCTGATTATGTCAGTCTGGGGCGCGATGTCGAAAGCCAAGTACTTGCCCGTGCGATCCATGCCCACATCCATCGCCGTGTCATGCTGAACGGGAACAAGACCATCGTCTTCCCTGCATCACCAGGGTCTTATGCTTCGGAACGCATGGGATAACGGCGTCGGGGCTGTATCCGTTCTTAACCTGTCAGGTCGCCCGGCACGATGAAATCCTTGCATGTGCCGGTGTTTGGCGCAGCATCCCGCCAGCTGTCGGCATCAAAGGTAATCACCGTGGTCGCGCAGGTCGGGTAATCGGCAAACCGTGGATGACTCGGTCGGCGCTTGAGCAAGCCGTTGGCAAGCAACGCGATCCCGGGGTTGTGCCCGATCAGGGCTAGCACGGGTGACGTTTGCTTGCTGATTTCTGCCAGCATGGTGTCAGGGCTTGCGTGATAAAGGTCTGATGTGACGCGCAGTTCAGGCTGCGGCGACAGATGCGGCAGGATCAATCCGGCGGTTTCGCGCGTGCGCGCCGCGTCAGAACACAGCACGACTTGCGGGATGTAGCCACGCGTCGCCATCCACGCCCCGATGCTGGGTGCCGCGGCACGGCCACGCGCGTTCAGCACCCGCGCATGGTCGTCCGAAAACATATCATCCCAGCTGGATTTCGCATGGCGGATCAGGATCAGTGTCAGGGTCACAGGAAATCTTTCATATGGAACTGCGCTTGTGCGGGCAGGCGGGTGCCTTGGCCCACTGGGCAGGCGCGACGGGCGGCGCAGCCTTGCGCCATGCAATCCTGTCCTTCGTCGCTGTGCAAGTGGCCCTTGCAGGCGGGTACATCATATCCGCCAATGAACGCCCCGGCAGGGCAGGCGGTGGCGCAGGGATTACCTTCGCAGGTGTCACAGGGCGGCTGGCCGGTGGCGACGCTGGCCCGCCAAGGCACCAACAAAGCCATCCGGTAAGAGATGAACAGACCGCCTGTATCATGGACCAGAAATCCGATTGGCGACGCCCAGGCACGGCCCGATCGCAACGCCCAGGTATAGAACGGCTGAAAAGGGGGGCCGCCAAAGGGGTATAGCGCCCGCGCTTCAAAGTCCTGCGCAAGCTGATCCCCGATGCGCCTAGACCAGCGGTCAAGCGGGTTGGGCATGCCATCACTATATTCAGGCGCAGTTGTGAAATGAGGCCAGAATTCAGGCTCTGACGGGCTGATCAGCAAAAGCGATCCGGTATCGCAGGGCAGGTCGTCGGCGGGGGTGATGTGAAAGCCACCTGTGACCTGCATGCAATGCAGGCGCAATGCGCGGGCTAGGGCGGTATCGCCCATGCCGTTAGCGCGGTTCGCGGATGATCGACCCGGCACCGTGTTCGGTGAACAATTCCAGCAGGCTGGCATTGGGCAGGCGCCCGTCAAGGATCACCACCGCGCGCACACCTTGTTCGACTGCCATCAGCGCTGTTTCGGCCTTGGGGATCATGCCGCCACTAATCGTGCCATCGGCAATCATGGCGCGGACCTGATCGGGGGATAGTTGTGTGACCACCTCGCCATTGGCATCCTTGATGCCCGGCACGTCGGTCAGCAGCAGCAGGCGGTCCGCCTTCAGCGCGCCAGCGATGGCACCGGCAGCGGTGTCGCCGTTGACGTTGAAGGTTTCCAGCATGTCCATGCCCGTGGCGACGGGGGCCACGACAGGAATGATGCCAGCGGCGTTCAGATCGCGCAACACCTGTACGTTCATTTCGACGGGGCGCCCGACAAAACCCAGTTCGGGGTTCAGCGCCTCGGCGACCATCAGGTCGTCGTCCTTACCGGACAGGCCGACTGCACGCCCGCCTTCATCCATGATCGCCTGCACGATGCGCTTGTTGACCAGCCCGGTCAGCACCATTTCGACGACTTCGACCGTATCCTGATCGGTCACGCGCTGGCCACGCACGAATTCGGTCTTGATGCCCAGCTTGTCGAGCATCTGGTTAATCATCGGCCCGCCGCCATGCACGACGACAGGGTTCATGCCGACCTGTTTCATCAGCACGATGTCGCGGGCGAATTCGGCCATCGCATCGGCGTCGCCCATGGCGTTACCACCGAATTTCACCACGACGACGGCACCGGAATAGCGTTGCAGATAGGGCAGAGCCTCGGACAGGGTGCGGGCGGTCGCGATCCAGTCACGGTTCATCTCGGCGGTCCTTTTCTTCATGATATCCCTGCGATGATGGCGCGCAACGTGGGGATGCCTTCGCCTTTTTCGGCAGAGGTTAGTATCAGTTCGGGATAGGCGGCAGGATGTTTGACCAGAGCCGCACGGGTTTTGGCCAACGATTCTTCCAGCGCATCGCCGCGCAATTTGTCGACCTTGGTCATCACCACCTGAAAAGTCACGGCAGATGCATCAAGCAGCGACATAATTTCTTCGTCCACGGCCTTGGCCCCGTGGCGCGCGTCAATCAGCACGAAAACACGGCGCAGGGTCTGGCGGCCTTGCAGATATTGTTTCAGCAGGCGCTGCCACTTTTCCACCACCGCGACAGGCGCATTGGCAAAACCGTAACCTGGCAAGTCGACGACGTAGAAGTCGCCAGCGGTGAAAAAGTTGATTTCCTGTGTGCGCCCTGGCGTATTGGACGCGCGGGCCAACCCTTTGCGGCCTGTCAGCGCATTGATCAGGGATGATTTGCCGACATTGGACCGGCCTGCAAAGCACACCTCGGTCCGGTCGGCAGGCGGCAATCCGTCCATCGCGACAACACCTTTGACAAAGGTGGTCTCTCCAGCGAACAGCAAGCGCCCCGCCTCTAATGCGGCATCATCGGGCTGGGGCGCTTCTGGGAATCTGAGTTCCATGTCTGTCCTATTTGTCAGGCTTGCTGGCAGCTTTTTCAGCTTTGGCCGCGTCTGCCTTTTTGCGTTTCAGGCTGGACTTGATATTGCCAAACACATCCGGTTTCGCCCCATGACTGCGCATAATCGCGTATTGCTGCACGAAGGTGATGATGTTGTTGGCGATCCAGTACAGCACCAGACCGGATGCAAAGCCGCCCAGCATGAACATGAACACCCACGGCATCCACGCAAAGATCATCTGCTGTGTGGCGTCTGTCGGTGCTGGATTCAGCTTTTGCTGCATCCACATCGACACACCAAGAAAGATTGGCAGAATCCCGATAAAGATCAGCGACAGGATCGACCCCGGATCGGGCGCGCCCCACGGTAGCAGACCGAAAAGGTTGATGATGGATGACGGATCAGGCGCGCTCAGGTCGTCGATCCAGCCGATCCACGGCGCGTGCCGCAGTTCGATGGTAACGAAAATCACCTTATACAGCGAAAAGAAGATCGGGATCTGCAACAGGATCGGCAAACAGCCAGAGGCCGGGTTTACCTTATTTTCCTTGTACAGCTTCATCATGCCTTGCTGCATCGCCTGCTTGTCTTCACCGGCGCGTTCTTTGAGCTTTTCCATCTCTGGCTGCAGCTCTTTCATCCGTGCCATGGACACGTAGGATTTATAGGCCAGCGGCAGCACGATCGCCTTCAGGATCAGGGTAAGCACCAGAATAGACCAGCCCATGTTGCCGATATACAGGTTCAATGTATGCAGCAGCCAGAAGATCGGCTTGGTCAGGAAAAAGAACCAACCCCAGTCGATGCTGTCCAGAAAGCCGCCAACGCCGCCTTCGCGTTCGTAATCGCGGATTGCGTCCCATTCCTTGGCACCGGCAAACAGGCGGGTAACGACAGTGACGCTTTCGCCCGGCGCGATGGTGCTGGCAGGCATCACGGCTTCGGCCTGAAACAGGTTGCGGGCCTCGAAATACTTGGACGTGGACCGGAAAGGTGTTCCCTGTTCGGGGATCATCGTGGTCATCCAGTAATGGTCGGTATATCCGATCCAGCCGGATTCCTGCACCTCGATACGGTCGGCCTGTGTACGTTCGCGTTCGTCAAAGCGGTGGTCGGTGATCTTGCGATAGGTGGTTTCGTCCAGTTCACCGTCCGACATCCGCACCAGACCTTCGTGCAGGATAAAGAAGCGTTTCAAATCGGATGGTTCACCATGACGGCGCAAAATACCGTAGGGGCGGGCAGCGACAGCCGCTTCGCCTGCGTTTTCAACGCTTTGGGCAAAGCTGAACATGAACCGGTCATCGACCGAAATTTCGGTGCGGAAAATCTGTCCCGCGTCATTATCCCAGACCAGCGTTACCGGGTTGGTTGGTGTCAGCACATCGCCGCTTTCGACTGACCATGTGGTGTCGGGGCCGGGCACGGCGGTGACATCCAGCCCGTCAGTCGCGGTCCAGCCGAAGGATGCGAAATAGGCGTCTTGTTCACCTACAGGGCGCAGCAAGCGTACGATTGGCGCGCCTTCGTCCAGCGTTTCGCGATAGCCCGTCAGCGCCAGATCGTCGATCCGGCCACCCAGCATGGAAATAGAGCCGGTCAGTTCAGGTGTTTCGATCGGGATGCGCACAGCCTCTGCTGCGGCTTCTTCGGCTGCTGCGGGGGCAGTTGCGGCAGGCGCGATCGGGTCGGCTGACGGAACCGTTGGATCAGCCGTTTGCGTGGCAACTTCTGCCGGGGTGTCGAGAGGAATCTCTTCAGGCGGAAACAAAAGCGTCCATGACATGATCACCGCAAAGCTAAGCAGCGTCGCAAGGATGAGGTTCCGGTTCTGGTCGTTCATCTGAAAACACCTGTTTCCCACATAATAATCAGGGGCCGTTCAACCTGTCGGGGGGGCAAAGGTCAAGCGGTTTTCAGGCGAAGGGGTCCCTTTGGCGCGGTTGAACACATAAGTTTGCTTACCATACCAAATCTGGACGCGCCCGCCCGGCACGGCCTGCAATGCCATATCGGCCGGCTGGTGTCAGCTTTTCTTGCGGCCAAACACGTCCCATCCGGCCAATATCAGCGTCAAGGTGACGATCACGGTGATATCGGTGCGCTGCAACTTGAACACCAGCACGGCCAGAAAAGCGACGAGCCCGAGAAAGGCAAAGATGGACAAAGAGCGGTCAAGCATCGGTCAGTTCCTCGCTTGTGACTTTGATTTCATTAAGTAACCAGCGTGCAGTCCGCAACAAACGCGCATCGTGCCCGTGTTTGCCGACAATCTGCAGACCCATCGGCATGCCGTGCGAATCTTCAAACAATGGCAAGGTGACGACGGGCAGACCTGCCAACGTCCACAGACCATTGTAAATGGCACTGCCCGTCGAAGATAGTCCTTCGGGGGCCGGTGTCGGTGTCGCGGGGCAGATGATGACGTCGCAGCGCTCGAACACTTCGTCCAATGCGGCGTTCAGCATCTTTGGCCAGTCCAGTGCAGCGATGTAATCACGCGCCAGAATGGATTTGCCTTTGTCGATGGCAGCTAGCGTCACATCGGCCAGTGCGTCGCGCCCGCGGTTTTCATAGGCGTAATAGCATTTCGCCATTTCCGCAAAATTGATCCGTTCGCGGATTTCTGCGGCCTCGTCAAAGATGGTGGGCAGGTCCAGTGGAAAGCTGGTGGCATTCAGCAAGGCGCTGATTTCTTCCATGGCGGCGCGCATGTCAGGGCAGGGTGTGGCACCCGGCATCTGCGTCATGATTGCAAAGCTGGGCCGCACAGGCACATCTGACAAGGCTGTTTCCAGCAGCCGTGGCGGGGCTGCGGGGGATGTGGTTTTGTCCGCCGGATCATCGCCAAACAGCGCATCCCCCAGCATTGCCAGACCTTCGATGGATGTCGCAAAGACCCCGACCGTATCCAGCGACGGCGATTGCGGCAGAATGCCGGTGCGGGGGATCGCGCCAAAACTGGGCTTGAACCCGTAGATCCCGCAATAGGCCGCAGGCCGGATCACCGATCCGCCGGTTTGCGTGCCAATCGCCAGCGGCACCATACCTGCCGACACCGCAGCAGCCGACCCTTGTGATGATCCGCCCGGTGTGTGGTTGGCGTTTACCGGATTGGTGGTCTTGCCCGGCGCCATAAAGGCCAGTTCGGTTGACACGGTCTTGCCCATTACAAAGGCACCCGCCGCCTTGAGCTTGCGCACGACAGCGGCATCAGCCCCGGGGACACGCCCTTTATCTAGCACAGTGCCATTTTCGGTAGGGATACCTTTGGTGTCGATGATGTCTTTCACCGCCACCGGCATGCCGTGCAACGGACCAATCGGCAGGCCGGCCTTGCGCAGGGCATCCAGCCGAGCGGCCTCTTGCATGACATGCTGTTCTTCCAACCATGACCATGCCTTCACATCGCCCTCGCGCGCTTTGACCTGCGCGATATAGGCGGCTGCGACATCCGTCACCTTCAGCAGTCCCGATGCCAGCCGGTCACGCATGGTCAGTGGATCAAGCCCGATGATCTGGGCGACCTTCGCCGCGCTTATCTGGGTATTATCGGCCATAAAGAGCCTCCGGCAACGAGAAGACCAGCGCGGGGAACTGATACATCAGCGCCATGGCGATAAACACCATCAGGAGGAACGGCATCACACCCTTGAAGATATGGGACAACTGAACCTCGGGAGGTGCAATCCCTTTCAGGTAATAGGCCGACATCGCCATCGGCGGGGTCAGGAACGATGTCTGCAGGTTCAGCGCCACCAGAATGCCAAAGAACAACGGATCAATCCCGAACAAGGGCAAAAGCGGCAGGAAGATCGGCACGAAGATGATGATGATCTCGGACCATTCCAAAGGCCAACCTAGCAAGAAGATGATCAGCTGCGCCATGATCAGGAACTGGAATGGTGTCAGATCGAACCCCATCACGAATTCCGAAATCAGGTGTTCGCCACCAAGGTAGGAAAACACCGACGAAAAAGTGTATGACCCGACAAACAACCAGCAAACCATCGCAGTGGTGCGGACGGTCAGATAAACGCTTTCGCGCAACCTTTCGAACGTCATGGCACGATAAGCGATGGCAAGGAAGATCCCGCCCAATGCACCGATGGATGCAGCTTCGGTCGGGGTGGCAAGGCCGAACAGGATCGACCCAAGCACAGCAAGGATCAGAAACGCCAGCGGCACCAGTGACGTGAACAACAGCCACAACAGCTTGCCCCACGGCATGTCGGGCACTTCTTCCTTGGTCGGTTTCGGTGCAAAGCTAGGCTGGATGATCGACCGGCCGATAATGTAGGCCAGATACAGCCCCACCAGCACAAGGCTGGGGTAAAGGGCCGCTGCGTAAAGCCGCACAATCGACACGCCCGACGATGCCGCATAGACGATCAGCATGATCGACGGAGGGATCAGAATACCCAAGGTGCCACCGGCGCAGATAATGCCAGCGGCAAAGCTGGTGTTGTAACGTGCCTTCAGCATCGCAGGCAGCGCCAGCAGGCCCATCAACGTCACAACAGCGCCCACGATTCCCGTCGCCGTCGCAAACAGGGCGCAGGTGATCAGCGCCGCGATCCCCATGGAACCGGGCATGCCTTTGGCGGCGATGTTCAGGGTGGTGAACAGACGGTCAACAATATTGGCGCGTTCAACGATGTACCCCATGAACAGGAACAACGGGATCGCGGTCAGAACCTCGTTCGACATGACCGTAAAGGTCTGATTGACGAACAGGTCGAATATTCGGTTATTGAAAAATCCTTGGACCCATAAATTGACGGATTCCCACAACCCCGCATCTTCGTCGAGCCGGTTAAAGGCGCGCCACATCCGGTTGGGATCGTAAAAGGCATAATAGCCAAAGCCGATACCCATCGCCATCAGGGTGAAAGCAATCGGGAATCCAAGGAAAACGAGAATGATAAAGATGCCAAGCATCGACAAGGCAACTTGGGGGTCTGTCATTTGCTGACGTCCTTCTTTGCTTCTGACGCCTGTGCGATCAAAAGATCTTCGGTTTCTTTCACGTCGACTTCAGCGACCATCCACTGATTGTCGCGGATCGCGATCAGACAGCGCATCACCTGCGCGATCCCTTGTATGACCAGCAGCACACCGGCGACGGCTATGATAGTTTTGAATTGATAAATCGGGATACCGGCAGGGCTGTTGACCGATACTTCGGCATAGCTCCATGACCGCGCGGCATATTTCCAGCCTGCAAAGACCAGTGCCAGCACGCCCGGAAAGAAAAACAGGATATAAAGCACCAGATCGACACGCGCCTGTGTGCGCGGTTGCCACAACCGGTACAGAAAATCACCGCGCACATGCCCGCCCACCGACAGGGTATAGGCCCCGCCCATCATGAATAGCGTGCCGTACATGATGAACGACACATCCAGCGCCCAAGGCGTCGGCTTGTTCAACACATAGCGCATGAAAACTTCGTAAGATGTGCCGGCCACCATGAGGATCACGAGCCACGCGAACATCTTGCCGAACCAACCCGATACTGCGTCTGCGAATTTAATATAGCTGAGCATTTGCAACCTATCTGACGCAAGTGACCCGGCAGCCGTGGCTGCCGGGCACTATCTTGTCTCTGTGATATTAGCCTTGGTTCAGACGACCGGGGAAAACATGCTCGTAGGCGCGTGCCTGGCTTGCGTTCCCGTTGTTCATGATCTGGTAATAGGCTGTCCGCTCGTTCCAGGCGCGCTGGCTGTCGAGGACTTTCTTCATGAACGGATCTTCTTCCATCAGCTCTGCTTCCAGCTCGGTCCATGCATCAAGCTGTGCATTCAGGATTTCGTCCGAAGTGGTATGCAAAGTGACGCCATCTTCGTCGACCAGGCCCTGCAGGTCGGCAGAATAGGAATCAAGCGCAAAGCCGATGTTCTTCAGTGTCGCAGCTTCCACCGCGTGCATACAGATTGCGCGCAGATCGTCATCAAGATCGTCAAGGAAATCCTTGTTGAAAATGTATTCGATCGTTTCCGACGCCTGATGGTACGAACCAAGGTAGTAGTTCTTGGCCACGTCCTGCGCACCGAACTGGCGGTCAGATGTCGGGTTGTTGAATTCGAACGCATCAATCACGCCGCGTTCCATCGCAGGCACGATTTCACCGCCGGGCAGCTGGGCGACGCTCATGCCCATTTTCTGCAACAGATCGGCAGCCAGACCCACGGTGCGATAGCGGAAGCCTTGCATATCGGCCAGCGTGTTGACTTCGTTCTTGAACCAGCCGAACGGCTGCAACGGCATCGGATAGCCCAGACGGCCAACAACGTTCAGCCCAAGGATGTCCTGCGTCAATTCGCGGTACAGTTCGTCACCGCCACCTTCGTTGAACCAAGCCAGCAGGTTGATCGCGTCACCGCCGTAAACGGGGCCAGTGCCGAACAGAGACGAGGCCTTGGATTTGCCGTACCAATATGGTGGCACGGAATGGGCCGCATCCAAAATACCGTCACTGCACGCATCCATCACCTGAAACGCGCCAACGATGGCACCCGCTGGCAGCACGTCAACGCTGATCCGGCCACCGGACATCGCCTCGACACGGTCGGCATAGTTCTGTGCGAATTGCTGCCAGATGTTTGAAGCAGGCCAAGATGTCTGCATCCGCATCTGAATTGGTGCCTGTGCCAGAACCGCAGGCGCACTTAGCGCGGCGCCCGCAGCGACAGTCCCCCCGACTGCACCCTTGCTCAGAAACGACCGACGCGACAGCTTGGTCGAACTTGTTGGGTTCGATTTGGTTTTCATAGTTTCCTCCCAGAAATTTTGCGAAACCCGAAGGCCCCGATCTGGTAAGAATTACTCACCAATCTTTCAAAGGCAAGCTTCCTTAGGGACAGGAAGGCGCGTTTTGCGCTAACATACGAAATTAATGTACAAAAATGCGCAACCTGAGGACGTGTTGTTGCGCAGAGGGTCACACTAAACGGTCAACCGGTGCGTCACCCGCAAAAAATGCATCCAGATTGTCCAAGGCACGGAATCCCATTGCATCGCGGGTTTCAAAGGTCGCTGACCCGATATGGGGCAACATGAACACATTGTCCAAATCCGCCAAAGCGGGGTTACCACCCGGTTCATCGCGGAACACATCCAGCCCTGCCGCGAACAAGCGCCCGCTTTTCAGTGCGGTAACCAGCGCGTCCTCATCCACCAGTGCCCCGCGCGCAGTGTTGACGAGAATTGCACGCTCGGGCAGCAAATCCAACGTGCGTGCGTTGATCAGCCCTGTTGTTTCGGGCGTGCTGGGGCAATGCAGCGACAGCACATCCGACACTGCCAGCAGGCTTTCGACTGTATCATGGAAAATAGCGCCTTTTTCCTTATCAGGGCTTAGCCTGCTGCGGTTGTGATAGTGGATTTCCATACCAAACCCGCGCGCACGGTCAGCGGTAATCTGACCAACCCGCCCCATGCCAAGCACACCAAAGCGGCGGCCCGTGACCTGACGGCCCACCATGAACGCGGGCGACCAGAAATTCCAGCGGCCTTCGCGGACCATCCTGTCACCTTCGGACCCGCGCCGCGCTGCGCCCAACATGCACAGCATTGCGATTTCCGCTGTCGCGTCGGACAACACGTCGGGCGTATTGGTCACGACAATCCCGCGTGCCTTGGCCGCGCCCAGATCGACGTGATCGACGCCGACTGAATGGTTGGCGATGATTTTCAGGCGCGCAGGCAATGCCGCGACAACCTCGGCGTTGAAATGCTCGGAATGGCACGGCAGCACGGCATCAACATTCTGGCAGGCGGCGACAAGTTCGTCGCGGGTCATGACATGATCATCTTCGTTAAGAATCACATCATAAGTGGCTTGCGCACGTGCCAGAACAGCGGGCGCCAATTTGCGGGGGATCAGCAGGACAGGTTTATCAGTCATCACAGCGGCCTTTTGTTTGTGTCCCGCCTATTCTGCGTGCAGTTATCACCGAATGGAAACCCCACAAAAAAGGCCGGGCAATTGCCCGGCCTTTCAAACATGGTGCTAAAGTGTTTTTAACCGTCCCATTCGGGCATGCTGTCGAACTGGTCAGCGGTGATTGTTGTCGTCGCACGCAAGCTGGTCGACATCGCACCTTCTTCACGGACAAGGTCGATTTCATCGAAGCCCACTGCGACCGATTTCGAACCGATCCCAAGGAAGCCACCCACGTTGATGATGACATTCTCTACGATACCATCGTCGCTCAGTACGATATCAGAGATGCTGCCAACACGTTCGCCGGACATATCGTCGACGTTGGTCCCCATCAGGTCATCGGCCGTCAACGCACTGCGTTCGTCGCCTGACAGAAACGGCTGGTCCGCATCTGTTGTCTGCGTGGTTGCCGCATCATCTGCCGGAACCATCGGGTCTGTTTCGTCGGTCATACCGGTTGTGGCAGCATCATCCGCTGGTGCCATTGGATCCGTTTCATCGACCATCTCGGTTTCGGTCGCATCGTCGGTTTCTGGCGCAGGCGGCGCTTCTGTTACGGCCTCTTCCGTCAGACCTTCGTCAGACCCGACAGCCGTGTTGCCAGAGGTATGAAAGCTGTTGCCAGCGTCGGTTACTGCGGAACGGTCAAGTTCTGGCCGGTCTTCCAGTTCAGACGACACGCCGTTGTAGACAACAAAGAATTCACCTTCGGACCCTGTTTCATCAACCAGTGTCACTTCGGACATTTCGACGATCACCTGACGCGCGCCGATGCCGAAAAAGCCGCCAACATCCACGATGATTGCGTCAATCTGACCGTCGGGGGTCAGGATCAGGTCGTCGATCGAACCTACGTTGTCCCAGTCATCGGTAGGTTCTTCCACCGTGCCGGGGACCAAACCGGGCGCCATGTCTGCGCTGCTGGCATACAGGTCACGGTTGATCAGGTCAGATGGCGCGACCTGCTGATCGGCGGTGTCCATCATGTCGGTCGTGCCGACTTCTG
>PUNR01000137.1 GCA_003551805.1 Loktanella sp. | reverse complement strand
CCACGCCTGACCAGCCCTCTGGCCGGCAAACCCTGTGCATCAGCGCACCGCCATACCACCACATACGCAGGGCGCGTCAGTAATCGCGTTCAAAGAAGATACCGATACTGGTCCCACCATCCTGATCGACACCACCTTTGGCGACAATTTCACTGGTGATATCAAGGTTAAGGTTGATTTCAGTTCCGCCATCGCTGCTGACAGTGATGTCGGTATAGACGTTTTCCGACAGATACCGGCCCGCACGCACGGCCGCATTGCCGTCGTCGTCGGTGGTGACGTCAAAATCATCCAGCCCCAGGTTCTGGCGGAAGTCATCAAGCACACCACCGCCCCCGCGCCCGGCCAAAGTGCTGATCGCGGACGCCAGTTGCACCGCTTGCAACGGGCTGATGCTTTGCAGGTCGCGGCCAAAGATCAGGCGCGAAAGCACCTCGTCCTGCGGCAGTTCGGGCACGGATTGAAAGGTCACCTCTGGTTCGCTTGCTGGCCCTTCGACGATGATGCTGATCTGGGTGCCATTCGCGCTTTGGGTCGTGGCGACAAGACGAATATAGGGTTCAAAATCACCTTGCAGCGATGCGCTGCCTTCAGTCAGATCAAACCGCTGTTGCAGAATGTTGATGCGGCCACGCACCAGTTCGAACCGGCCAACGGGGATGACATTGGCGCTAGTGCCGCCGATCGTCAGCTGCCCGCCCAGTTCCGCATCGACACCACGACCACGGATAAAGATACGCGATGGCGCATCAATCACGATATTCAGCGGGAAAGCCGCACCGCCGCCGCCACCGCCACTACCAGACGCCTCTGCCCCAGTGGGCAGCAACCCGGCACGCAGCAATGTGCGCTGGACGTCCTGTTGCGGGCGCAGATGCATGACATCAGGCAAATCACCCAAGGTACTTAGGCCAGACGATGGCACTTGCACATCGGTTTGCCCAAGCGCAAGCCGCCCATCAATGCGCGCGCCACCTTGCAGTGGGCCTTGCAACGAAACCGAGCCGCCAATGGTAGTCCGGTACAACTCGGGGTCTTGCAGCACCACATCGGTCAATTGCACGGTGACATTGGCATTGTTGGTGCCGGTCAGCGCGATAGGCCCGCTGATAGCGATAGCGCCACCCGCCTCGACGTTGGACCGCAGGTCGATCTGCGCTGTGCCGTTGTTCAGGCGGATCGCACCGGTGATCCCGCTTAGCGCCTGTGCCAGCGCAGGGTCAGCCAGACGGCCATTGGCAAAAGTGACCTGCCCGCTAAGCGCGTCCAGCCCGGGCGCACCGCTGGCGCGCAAATCGAAATTAGCGGTGCCGCTTAAACGGCGCGGCTCAATCGCGTTGTTGGCCAAGGCAAGCGGGGCTGATCCATTGATCGCCAGATCAAGCTGGCCCGATTGCGCCACCGACCCGCGCACCGCCGCTGACAACCCGCCGGGGCCGGTGCCAGTCGCGTCGATGCCCCAATTACCCGCATTATCAAGCGACGCCGTACCAGTCGCGCGAACAGGTCCGCTGATCTGGTCGGTCAAAAGGCCGATGTCACGCAAACTGGCGTTAAACCGCCCTTGCCCGGCACCTGCGGCATTGTTCAGCGCACCCACAATCGACACTTGCGGCGTCGAAACCTCTAGCGTGCGGACAGCCAGCACGCCATCGGCCAGACCGACATCGGCGTTCACCCGTCCGGTCCCTGCCAACAGTGCATCGGCTGTCGGGTTGCCGATGCCCAGATTTTCGCTGCGCAGGTTCAACCGCGCGTCAAAGGCGCTAAGATCGGGCAACAGATTACCAGACGCGGTCAGCGTGACAGACCCGCGCACCGGTTGCCCGATCAGCGCGGCATAGGATGCAAGGTTGTCTACCTGTGCCGACAGATCGCCGGTAACGGCATAACCATCCTGTGCCGCGGCAACGATCGCATCCAGCCGCAGGTCGGTACCGGGGCCGCTGATCTGCAAGATCGCCCCCGTTTCACCATCCGGCGTCGGAGTCGCGTCGAGCGTCAGGCTTAACGGGCCGGTTAGCGCGGGATCAAGCACGCTGGCATCGGGAATGCGCAGCGCCAGATCCGCCGTCACAGGACCTTCCAGCCGCAAATCCGCTGTGCCACGCATGTCCAGCGCCGGGGTCTGGACCAACAGGTTGGTAAGGCGCAGGTTGTCTTCTGCGGTGCGCTGTGCCGCAACCGCGATCTGGCCTGCACCGGCAAGCAGGGGATCAAGACGGTCAATGCCCGTCACCAGATCCTGTGTGTCACCAGTGACATCTATTGTGAAACGTTCGGTATCGCTCAACACCACACCGCGCACGTTCAGTGCTGCCGCGCCAGCAAGGGGACGTCCGGCAACGCCCGCATAGCGCGACAGATCGGACACATCGGCAACAAGGTCGAAATTGATCGTCTGCCCATCTTCGGTCACCGGAACAACAGTGCCGGTGGTCTGATAACTAGCGGCAGGTGCTGTGCCCGACAGGGTAAATTCGATCTGGCCTGCATCTGACATGACCACACGGCCCGTCGTTGTGACCGGCCCTTGCAGATCAGGCAGCACCACGGCGGCATCGCGCAGGCTGGCGGTGATATCCGCCTCGGACCCTGCACTGGTCAAGGTGACAGCGGCAGTCACTTCTGCCGCATCCGTCGCCACCCGCAGCGTTTCCAGCCGTGTGCCTTCGGTGTCGCGAACCAGATTGGCGGCCAGCGTTCCGGCACCGGCCAGCACCGCATCTGCCTGTTCAATCCCGACACGCAGATCAGTTGTCCGACCATCAAGGGCGATGTTGAACAACCCGTCCAGAGGCGTCAGGTCAGCGGTAATATCAAACGCGGCATCTCCGCCCAGATCCTGCCCGACAAGGGTCGAAAACCGTTCCAGCCCGACAACCTGCAACGCAATCGTTGCATCGGTCTGGAAACCTGCGGAAGGCCCGGCGATCACCGCCTGAGCTTCCATATCGACGCCAGCGCCGGACAGTGTCAGACGGGTTATTTCGGTCGGCGACCCTTCGGCACGGGCAAGGGCCAGCACACCGGTAACAGCATCGCCAAAGGCTTGCGAGGCACCGATATCATCCAGCGCAAGCCCTTCGGCGCCATAAGCCAGATCAGCGGTAAAGCGCCCGATGGCAGGCCCTTCGCCGGATTGCAGTATGCCGCCACCGCGCAGACCAAGCCGGTCAATCGCAAGGCCCGGACGGTCCAGACCGTTCACGGTCAGGTCCATCTGCCAGTCATCAGACTGCGCGGCGTCATAGGTCACGGCCAACGACACATCATCAACAAAAGTACGCGGGCCAGACAGTGGCAGCAGCACGGGTTCGTTTCCGTCGGGTGTAATGCCGCCCGTGATATTGATCGTCTCGGGCCAACCTTGCGCACCGATCTGCATACCGCCAGCCAGACTGACACGGCCCGCAGCCAGATTGATCTGCGGGATATCAATGCGACCGTCATCCGCCCTATTCAACGCAAGCTGCAACTGCGCGTCATTGCCGAAAAAGTCTTGATATTCAGCCGCGAACAAAGCCGAGATATCTCCGCTGACATCCAACCGCACCTGTTGCTGGTCGCCGGTACTGGCCAGCGCGAAATCGCCTGACAACCGGTCCTGCCCGTCTGTCGCCAACGCCAGCGTTGCCGCGAAATCATCGAGCGGGGCATCCCCCTGCACCGTCAGTTTGACCGACGGACGGTCCGGCAGGTCGATCAGCCGGGCAACAATGCCATCAGGCCCTTCTTCAAGGTCCAGCAGCAAGGCAAGGATATTGGTTTCGTTGGCATAGCTGCCTTCAATCTGGAACGCGCCCTGTTTGCCGTCCAGCCGTCTGGCCAACACATCGGCACGCCCTTCACCGCCCGCCAGTTCCGCCGAGCCTTCAAGACTGACGGCAACGAATTCACCCAGAAAAGATTCGTCCAGTTCGATCCGGTCGATCTGCAAAACGCCCAAAGACACGCTGACCGGCAGTTCCGGCAACGCAAAAGGCTGCGCCTCGGGGGATGGGCCGCTTGCCTCGGATATGGGCGCACGTTCGACCACAACGCGCCCTGCGCGCAATTGCTGCACGTTCAGCGCACCACGCAGCAGCGATCGGCGGTTCCATTGCAGGACCAGATCTTCCAGCGTCAGCCAGACACCTTCGGCATCGGCGATGGTCATCTGGTCAATCCGCGCTTCAGAACTGAGCGCGCCACGAAAACCGGTGATCGTGACGGTGCGATCCTCGCCGGACAGATTGCTTTCGATCAGATTGGTCAGATAGCCACGGTCGTCATCTTCATCCTGCGCCATCGCAAAACTGGGCAACAAAAACAGGATTATCAGGCAAATAAATCTCAAAACGCTTGTCCTATTCCGATGTAAACCTGCACGCTTTCGCCGACATCGTCGCCGCTGGCCGGTGTCCCGATATCCAACCGGATCGGCCCGATCCCCGTATCGTAGCGCGCCCCGATGCCGACACCTGCATGCCAATCGCCGTTTTCGCCGGGCACAGCGGTATCACCGATGTAGCCCACGTCATAAAAACCAACGAGAGACAGATTATTGCGAATGGCATAGCGCGCCTCAAGCTGCGCCCCGACAAAGGACGTCCCGCCAGTGGTTACCGTGTCGGTCCCTTGGGTGAACTCAACACCAAGCGATTGATACGGCTGCCCCCGCACGGTGCCGCCACCGCCAGAGAAATACAAAAAGTCGGCGGGCGCGTCGGTGATATCAATCCCGACAAGGCTGCCCACCATGCCGCGTGCCGCCAGCGTGAACCCGTCATCTTCGCCAAAGCTGCGATAAACACGACCGTCACCGTAAATGCGGGCACCGGCCAGATCACCGTCGATACTGACAAATGGCGTCAGACGCCCGTCCAGATAATAGCCTGACGTCGCATTGGTCGGCTCGTCGCGCCGGTCCAGCGTAGCCCGCAGCGGCAGCGTAACCAGCGTGTAATCGCGGTTGCCCAGCGCGCTTTCTTCACGCGCGGTCAGCAAGCCGATACCGGCCTGCACGGTCAGATCATCCGTCAGATAGCGGGTCAGACCGGCTTCTACCTCTAGCTTGTCGACCAGAAAGGTGGGTTCATCCTGCCGTGAAATCGCGGCGTTCGCATAAAAATCGGTGTCCGGACCAAAGGTCGCGGGCCGGCCAAAGGCAGCACGCAGCGCATAATCGGTGCCGCCGGTGTCCCCGTCGATACCGGACACCACCGCTTCAAGGCGCAATCTCTCTGCCCCGCCCAACAGGTTGCGATGCAGCCAGAAGGTGGAAACGGTCAGCCCTTCAACGGATGACACTTCAAGCCCGAACCCGATCCTGCGACGCTTGGCTTCGTCAACCTGCGCGCGCACGCCGATTGTATCATCGGGGCCAGCCTGCTCGCCGATACGCAAAGCGGCGCTATTAAACGCCCCCGTGCGGCGTAAACGCGTTTCAGCGGCGGCGACTGCCTGTGGCGAATACACCTCGCCTGTGGGCAAGCCCGCGATTGCGACTACGCGTTCTGTGCGCACGCGGCGGTTGCCGGTCACTTCAAGTTCACCGAAACGCAATTGCGGGCCGGGAGCCAGCCCGATGGTCACATCCAGCTTTTCCTCGGGATGGCGGGCGACGATCTGCTGGTTGTCCACACGCGCAAGCGGATAGCCCAATTCACGCCATGACGTCACGCCCGCATTGGCTGCGCTACGGATTTCGCCAGACAAGGCAGGTTCGTCCGGCCCCAGATTTTCCGACAATTCCGCAGTTTCAGGCAGCGGTGCAATTGCGACCTGACCAAAGGTGAAAAGCGGGCCAGAGTTTACAGTAATCACCACTTCACCGATCGCGGTTGGCGCGGCCAGCGGGGAAATGCCCGAGGCCTCCACACCGTCCACCGTGATCGAGATGGTGCCAGCGTAATATCCGGCCGCATAAAGCGCGGTCAGCAATCGGCGATAATCCGCGCGGGCAGCAGCGATGTAATCTTGTGGCGCTGCGGTGTCGTCAAGACTGCGCAGAAGAGAGGCGTCACTTAGCGGACTGCGGACCGTATCGGCGACCAACCGCACCTCTTGTGCTACTGCCACACTCGCCCCAAAAACAAGGCCTGTCGTCAACCACAGGTATGCCTTCACCGTTTTGCCCCCACCACTCGTTCTGCCCGATTTACTGCAAACCTAGACCAACGGTACAAGATTAGCCAATCACAAGCTATAACATCGGGACAGCGCTTTGGTTCCACGGCATAATCAACCGCCACTGCGGCGATAAGCATCCAGCAAAGCGACGCGCCTTGGCCGGAAACTTTCACCATTCTCGGCTACCTGCTGGATGCGACAAGCATGGAACACACGGTAATCCTGCCGCAGCTGGCAAAAAGCCAGCAAGGCCAAGGTGTTATCACTATATGACAGGCCCAGCGGCCAGATTTCGCGTTCAGACAGGCGATCCCGCAGGTCCAGATAGCGGATCGTCAGGCCACGTTCTTCCCAGCAAGCGTGGCGCAACAGCGCCAGATCGACCGTCACCGGTGGCCGTGTCGCGGGTGCCCGCCAACTGCGCATGATCGCATGAGAGGCCTGCCGCGCCTGACGGTCGGGCAAGGTCGCAATGATCCGGCCCAGCGCATCCTGCCCCGCACGCTGCAGTTCGGGATCCCCGATCTGCGCCAGCCCGCCCATCGCCAGCATCAGGGCCTCAATCTCGAGTCGCGAAAAGCTTTGCGGCGGCAGCGCGGGGTCTTCGGTCAGCACATAGCCAAGGCCCGGTGCCCCGTCGATCAGCGCGCCACCCGCCCGCAAAGTCGCGATGTCACGGTAAAGCTGGCGCGCGGACACGCCGGTTTCATCGGCCAACCGCGCGGCGGTGACGGGCGCAGGCAGCCGCCGCAGTGCATTCATCAGCCGCATCAATCTATCGGTTCGGGCCATCGCTACTGCCGCATTCTGTCAGGATGGGTCCGGTATAGCTGCGAGGGCAACAAAAAGCGAGGTTTCCAATGCCCATTCTCTACCATTCCCCCAATTCCCGCTCATCCTCGATCCTGACGCTGATCGATGAACTTGGCGCCGATATCGACATCGTCGAGGTCACGATCCCCCGTCAGGACGGATCAGGCGCGCCCGACCCGCGCAACCCGCATCCTGAAAAGAAGGTGCCGTATCTGGTCGATGGCGACGAACATTTCCGCGAACGCGGCGCGATCATGCTGCATCTGACCGACAGTTATCCGCAGGCGGGGCTAGGGCCGGTGCATGGCGCACAGGGTCGCGGCGCGTATCTTTCGTGGCTGTTCTATTATCAGGGCGTGATTGAACCAGTCGGCATCCTGCACTGGGCGCAAATCGAACACCCCGCCATCACCGCCAGCCTGCGCGATTTGGACACGATGATCGCAACGCTGGCGACAGCCTTGCAGGACAAACCCTATCTGTTGGGCGACACCTATTCCGCCGCCGATCTGCTGTGCAGCAGCCCGTTCATGTGGTTTGCCGACATGGCTCAGGGTCATCCGGCGATCATCGCATGGGTGCAACGCTGCCGAGACCGCCCTGCGGCACAGCGCACCGCCGCACGCGACGCGGCCTAGCGGCTGAAAGGATCGACCGGATAACGCACCGCCGCGAGGTATAAGCCCTGTGGCGGGCAGACCGGCCCGCAAGCGGCGCGGTCACGCGCAGCCAAAGCGCGGGCAACATCATCAGGCTGCCATGCGCCTGCGCCGACCCGTTCCAGCGTGCCGACAAAGCTGCGCACCTGATTATGCAGGAACGACCGCGCACGGACATGGAACCGATATTCGGTACCGATGTGGCGGGGGATAACCTCGACCCGCAATTCGTCCAGCGACTTGACCGGGCTTTTGGCCTGACAGATCGACGACCGGAAGGTCGTGAAATCATGATGCCCCACCAGATGATCCGCACCTGCCTGCATCGCGTCCGCATCCAGCACATGATTGACCCGCCACATCTGCCCCGCTTCTGATGTCAAAGGCGCACGGCGCGACATCAGCCGGAACAGATAGCGCCGTTCCAGCGCATCAAACCGTGCGTGCCAATCGTCAGCCACGACAGCGCAATCAAGCACGGCGACAGGCGCAGGTTTCAGATGGTAATTCAGCGCCTCTGACAAACGAAACGGGTCCCAGTCGCGCTGCAGATCACAATGCGCCACCTGCCCTGTTGCGTGCACCCCTGCATCGGTGCGCCCCGCAGCGGCAATCGTGTGTGGCCCAGGTTCGAGCTTGGCCAAAGCCGCCTCGATCGTGCCCTGCACCGACGCATGATCGTTCTGCCGCTGCCAACCGGCAAAATCGGCACCATGATATTCGACAAGAAGGGCATAACGCGGCATCCGTCCCGATTAGGCGGCAAGGCGCGCAAAATCAATCCCTACACATCGCCGCTGCCCGTGCTTATCTGTGGGCAAGCTTATGGAAAGGGTCCACCTTGGTTTTTGCCGCAATCGCAGATCAGATCACACGCCGCGTGGATGACGTGACCAGCACCCTAACCGCCCCTTTCAGCGATCCTGTGATCCGTCTGGGCGTGACCGGCCTGTCGCGCGCGGGCAAGACGGTGTTCATCACCTCGCTGGTGGCAAATCTGATGGACCGCGGAAGGATGCCGCAACTGACCGCCGCCGCCAGCGGCGCGATACAGGCGGCGTTCCTGCAACCGCAGCCGGACGATACTGTGCCGCGCTTTGCCTACGAAACCCATCTGGCCCGCCTGACCGCCCCTGACCCAAGCTGGCCGCAAGGCACCCGCCAGATCAGCGAATTGCGCTTGTCCTTGCGCGTGCAACCCAGCGGCCTTTTGTCGGGGCTGTCAGGTCCGCGCACGATCCATATCGATATTGTGGATTATCCGGGCGAATGGCTGTTGGATCTGGGACTGCTGGATCTGACCTATGCGCAATGGGCTAAAGCAGCATTAGCCCGCGCCGGAGGCAGGCCCAAAGGCGATGCATATCTGACCCTCGCGGGGCAGACCGACCCGCAAACCCCCTTGTCAGAGACGCAGGCAGAAACGCTCGCCGCCACGTTCACCGCCCATCTGAATGCCGCGCGCGAGGCGGGGTTTTCCGACTGCACACCGGGGCGGTTCCTGCTGCCCGGCGATCTGGCCGGATCGCCGGTCCTGACCTTTGCACCGCTGGCCGGTGACCGCTTTGCGCGCGGATCGCTGGGCCGCGAGATGGCACGCCGTTTTGACAGCTACAAAGCCAACATCGTGCGCCCTTTCTTTCGGGATCATTTTGCCAAGATCGATAGGCAGATCGTGCTGGTCGATGTGCTGGGCGCGATCCACGCGGGCCCTGCCGCGCTAGAGGATCTGCGCCGCGCAATGGCTGCCGTGCTGGGCGCTTTCAAACCGGGACGAAATGCCTTTCTGACGCGGATATTTCAGGGACGGCGGGTCGAGAAAATCCTGTTCGCGGCGACCAAGGCCGACCACCTGCACCATTCCCAGCACCCCCAGTTGACCGCAATCACCCAAGCGCTGCTGCGTGACGCAAGCGACCGCGCCGATTTTGCAGGTGCAAAAACCGCCGCGATGAGCATCGCCGCCCTGCGCACCACCGTCGAAGACACGATCGACCACCGCGATGGCCCGCTGGATGTGGTCCGCGGACGCTTGCTTGATGGCGGCAAACAGGCCGCGTTCTATCCCGGAAAACTGCCCGACAACCCGGCGCATTTGCTGACGCCCGCGCGTGAAGGCGCCGAAAAATGGCTGGATGCAGACTACAGCGTGATGAATTTCGCCCCCGCCCCCCTGACGCTGCGCACAGGCGACGGCCCGCCGCATATCCGGCTGGACAAAGCGGCGCAATTTCTGCTGGGGGACAAGCTATGACACGCGGACCGATCCTGATCGACCTTGACGGGCAGGACAATGCCCGCCCCGATGCGGCCCCCGCCGTGCCTGACACCGATGCGGCCAGTCAAGCCGCCGCAATGCAACGTCTGGCCGTGGTCGCCAGCCACCGCCCGTCGCGGCTGGCGCGCTGGTTCTGGTCGCTTGCGCTGCTTCTAACGGGATTTGTCGTTTCACTGGCCGCATGGGACTACGTCACCGGATTGCTGGCACGCGCGCCCCTGTTGGGCTGGATCGCGACGGTTCTGGTCGGGCTATTGCTGCTGGTCGTGCTGGTGATCGGTCTGCGCGAACTGGCCGCGTTCGGGCGGCTACGAAAACTGGATGCCGTACAGGTCAGCGCCAGCGACGCACTGGTCAGCAATGATCTGAAAGCCGCACGCAGCGTGATTGCAGCGCTCAACAATCTTTACGCCGGCAGGGCCGATGTGACATGGGGCAAGGCGGAACTGGCACAGCGGCAGGCGGATATGCTGGATGCCGATGCGCTGCTGGGGTTGGCGGAAACGACGCTGCTTTCACCCTTGGACGCCCGCGCCATGCGCGAAGTCGAAGCCGCGGCACGACAAGTCGCCATGGTCACCGCCTTTGTGCCCTTGGCGCTGGCTGATCTGATAACTGCGCTGACAGCCAATCTGCGGATGATCCGGCGGATCGCGGAAATCTACGGCGGCAGGGCCGGTACGCTGGGGTCATGGCGGCTGACGCGCGGGGTTCTGGCACATCTGGTGGCGACAGGTGCGCTGGCGGTGGGGGATGATCTGATCGGCACGATTGCAGGGGGCGGGATATTGGCCAAAGTCTCGCGACGCTTTGGCGAAGGCGTGGTGAACGGCGCCCTGACCGCTCGCGTCGGCGTTGCCGCGATCGAGGTGTGCCGCCCCCTTCCGTTTCACGCCACACCCCGCCCCAGTGTCACCGCTTTGGTGCGGCGCGCGTTAACAGGGCTGTTCGGCACCGCCTAACGCAAGCGCGGTGCTGGGCCCACCGGTACAAGACCGACCAGCGTCACCCCGTCTTGAAACGCCACCGGAACAGTCAACAACCCGTCAGCATCGGCCATATAGCTGGCCAAGCGCGTCACAGTATCCGCAATCCGCGCATCAATGATGCCGGCACCGGTCAGCACATCGACCACGGCTTGCCATTGGCGGGTGCGCAGCGTCATCTGGCCTGTGGGCATACCGGCACGGTCAATCGCGATATCTCCGGTCAGCTGCACGCTGACAGGGCCCCAATCAAGACGCAGGTCATCCAGCGCGATATTGTCCAGATCAGGCAACCGGCCCTGCAGGTCACGGTCCAGCGGGCGCGCCAGCGTCAATCGCGCCGCGCCGTTGACTGCCGCAACGTGCGGGCCCAACCTGCCGGCAGGGTCGATCCTTTCGCGCAAGTCAGCAGGCAGATCAATCTGTTCGGCATCCAGCCTCGCGTCATAGCTAGCACCTTGCCCGCCGACCAAAGCAAGGCTGGCATCAAGCCGCGCAAGTCCCATTTGCCAGCCTTGATCCGAAACAACCTCGGTCCGGCCCATCCGGACCTGACCGCGATCAAATGACAGCATCGCGTTGGGCCTGACCGATGCATCCGCCTGCCAGTTGTCAGAACGCACCTGAAAGCTTTGTCCAGCAAAGGTGACGCGCTGTTCCTGCGGAAAGGTCAGGTTGACCGAAAGCGGACGATAGCTGTCTGCCTCTATGCGCAAGGATGGCGCATGCCACCCCCAGCCGGCTGCCGAAGCACTGACATCGGCCAGCGCCATGTCGAAACGTGCCGGATATCCGGCGACAGTCACAGACCCATAGTCCAGATCGACCCCGTCTTCTGCCAGCGCGACAGCCGCACTTTGGGCACCATGCTGCAAGGCTTGCGATCCCGCAAACCAATAGCCGCTGTAAAGCAGCGCCCCCCAGACCAGCAATGAAAGAACCCGCCGCATGCGTAGCCTCTTGTGTTCACAATGCCATGCAAAGCCGCTGCCACATATTGTCAAGCAGGCAGTGGCGCAGGATCACTATAACTTGTTCTACAAACATGCTCCGGGATTGACCGGACCTCGCGGGTGTTCCACTTTGCCAGCGCACAACCCGAAGGAATTGCCGATGCTCAGACGCGCCATCACCGCTGCCGCCCTTATGCTGACTGCCAGCCATGCCGCTGCGCAATGTGTCGGCACCAGCTATTTCGACCTGCTGGACGACAGCCAGATTGCACAAATTGACGCCGCAGCCAGCGCCCTGCCCTATCCCGAAGGGCTAATCTGGGATGCCACCCGTGGCGATCAGGCAATCACGGTGGTCGGCACGATGCATATCTTTGACCCCCGCCTTGTCCCGATCTACGACATGATAGCCGAAGACGTGATGGGCGCCGAACTGGTCCTTCTCGAAGCAACCCCTGACGACCAGCGCGCGCTCGAGGCGCTGATGGTCGAAGACCCCGCCATGTTCATGATCACCGACGGCCCGACCCTGCCTGATTTGCTGGACGAGGAAACTTGGGCGCTGTTGTCGCAAGCATCATCCGAACGCGGTGTACCGGGCTTTATGGCGGCACAGATGCAACCCTGGTATCTATCGCTGCTGATGGCAATCCCGCCTTGCGCGATGGCCGAACTGGCGAGCGGAATAGAGGGGCTGGACGGGCTGATCAGCCGGCTTGCCCGCGACAGCGACGTACCGATGCGCGCGCTTGAACCCTATACCACCCTGTTCGACTTCTTTCAGACCGGAACGATGGACGACCAGATCGACATGCTCCGCCTTAGCCTGATCAGCCCCGAAACCCAGCAACAGCAATTCGTGGCCATGCTGGACAGCTATTTCAGCGGGCAGATCGCGCGGCTGTGGGAAATGTCGCGGCTGGCTGTCAACGATTTGCCCGGCCTTGACCCGGAAACCGGTGCCGCCCTTTTCGCGGAAATGGAAGAGGCTCTGCTGAACCAGCGCAACCGCGACTGGATGCCGGTCATCGCACAGGCGATGGACGACCACGACACGATTGTCGCAGCTTTCGGCGCGGCCCACCTGATCGGCGAATATGGCGTGCTGCAATTGTTAGAAAATGACGGCTGGGATCTGCAAAGACGCTACTGACCATCATCGTCCGAGTGTAAATATCCCCGCCGGAGGCTCGAATCTTTTCTATGCTGCCCCGTCATCCCCGAAATCCGCCAGCCCTTGGCGGCCTGCGGGTGTGAGGTCGTACACCCCGCGCGCGCCACGGCAAAACCAGCCGTAGTGATCGGCGGCCATAATCTGGGTGGCTTGTGGCACCTCGGCCCATTGCTTGACTTTGGCACCTTGCGACGGGCCATGCACTGCCAGAAACCGCGCACAGCGCAAGGCGTCCTGCCGGTAGCCGGTGACGATACCGTGGCGGGTCGCGCCGCCCGCATTCGGATCACCTTGCAGCCTGTCAAAAGCACGCAGCAGGCGCGCGCGTTTGGGTTTTGACAGCTTGGCGGCATAGGGGCCGGGATCAGCAAGCACCTCGACAAATCCGTCACGCAACCGCACAGTCATGACGCCAAACCCGATCCGGCGCGCGATCTTCACATTCGCCGCCAGCGCCTTGGCCCGCCCGCCCGCAGGCACGGCCACATAAACCAGATCGGTCAGTGCCAGCCGTTCAACCGCCTGCTGCAGCAGGGTTAACGAAAACCCTAGCTTCAGTTCCACCACCAGCAGATCTTCTCCCCGCCGTGCCGCGATATCGGCTGCACCCACCTCGCCTTTGACGTCATATCCTTGCCTTTGCAAATAGGCTTTGACCGGGGGGTACAGGTCCGCCTCGCGTAATCGGGCCTTTGGCGTCGGGGGCATGGCAAAAACCTGCACTGGTGTCATGAAGCGCGAATATAACAAAGATTGGATGGGGTGACAGGGCCTGTCTTGGCTTCTATATACGGGCCAAACTCGCATCCAATGAAAGCCCCCACCATGACAACGCTCGTTTTTGGCCACAAATCCCCCGACACCGACAGCACCGGATCACCGCTGATCTGGGAATGGTTCCTGAACCACACCGGCATCGCGGCCAAAGCCGTCCTTTTGGGCCAGCCCAACACCGAGGCAACCTTTGTCGCCAAACGCTGGGGTTTCAATCTGCCTGAAATCATCGCCGATGTCGAAGCCGACCAGAAATGTGTGATCGTGGATACCAACAACCCTGCCGAATTGCCCGCAGGGATAAACAAGGCGGATGTCGTGGCGATCATCGACCACCACAAACTGGTGGGCGGCTTGGAAACCAAAGCGCCGATCAACATCACCATCCGCCCTCTGGCCTGCACAGCCACGATCATGCACCAGATGATGGGCGACCACGCCAGCCACATGCCAGAGGCCGTCAAGGGCCTGATGCTGTCCTGCATTCTGTCCGACACGCTGGCCTTCCGGTCACCGACCACCACGCCGGTGGATCAGGAACTGGCTGAAACATTGGCCGCCGATCTGGGGATCGACCTCAAAGCCTATGCCGATGACATGTTCGCCGCGAAATCGGATGTATCAGCTTTTTCCGACGCTGAACTGCTGCGCATGGACAGCAAGGAATACGCTGTAGGTGACACCAAATTCCGTGTCTCGGTGCTGGAAACCACTTCGCCCAAAGCAATCCTCGACCGCAAGGATGCGCTGGTCGCCGCCATGCCACAGGTCGCGACAGAAGATGGCGTCGATCAAGTGCTGCTTTTCGTCGTCGATATCCTGAACGAAGAAGCGACCATGCTGATCCCCAACGATCTGACCAAAACGCTGGCGGAAAAATCCTTTGACGCGACGGTCACAGGTGACAGTGTCGTGCTGCCCGGCGTCATGAGCCGCAAATTGCAGATCATTCCTGCCCTGAAACTCTGAAAGCCAGCCATGACCCAGATCATCGACAATTTCGCCGCAATTGCGGACCAATATGACGTGGCCTTTGTCGATCTTTGGGGCTGTATGCATAACGGCATCACCGCCTTTCCTGATGCGGTGAACGCCATGCAGGCCTTCCGCGCAGGCGGGGGTAAGGTCGTGCTGGTCACCAATTCGCCGCGCCCATGGGAATCCGTGGCGCGGCAGATTTTCGACATGGGCGTGCCAGAAGATTGCTGGGATGCGATCGCTACGTCCGGTGACAGCGCGCGCGCGGCCATGTTTCGCGGGATCGTGGGCGAAAAGATCTATTTCATGGGCGAAAGCCCTCGTGATGATGATTTCCTGCAACCGCTGCGGATCATCGACAATCCGGTGAACATCCAGCCCGTGCCATTGGCCGAAGCCGAAGGCATCGTCTGCTGCGGCCCGTTTGATCCGTTGGCCGATCCTGCTGTGAACCGGCCTGATTTCCTTTATGCCAAGCAAAAGGGCCTGAAACTGCTTTGCGCCAACCCCGATATCGTCGTGGACCGGGGCGAGGTGCGCGAATGGTGCGCCGGTGCTTTGGCGGCACTTTATACCGAAATGGGCGGTGAAAGTCTTTATTTCGGCAAGCCGCATCCGCCGATCTATGATCTGGCGCGCCGCCGCATGGAAAAACTGGACGACCTGCCCGAGGACCCGCGCATCATCGCCATCGGCGACGGCGTGCATACCGACGTGCTGGGCGGCGTGCAGGAACAGATCGACGTGCTGTTCATCACCGGCGGTCTGGCCGCGACCGAGACACAGACCAAAGACCAGCCTGATCCCGTCGCATTACAGGCGTTTTTGCACAAGGCCCAGACCACAGCCACCTATGCGATCGGGTTCTTACGGTAGGAATCGCTTGATCTTTCTGCGTTTGCAAAGTAATAAAATTTCAATATCTATCTGATAGCTGATTTTTTGTTACCGAAGGACCGGAAATGTTGGACAATCAACCGCGCGGCACGATCTGCATTGAAGATATCGAAATCGGCATGATCCGGTCCCTGTCCAAGGTCATCACCGACCGCGATATCGAATTGTTTGCCGAAGTGTCGACCGACCGGAACCCTGTCCATCTTGATGAAGATTATGCGCAAGACACCATCTTTGGTGGCCGCATCGCGCATGGGATGCTGACCGCAGGGCTGGTGTCTGCGGTCATCGGCGAACAATTGCCCGGTCATGGCACGGTTTATCTGGGGCAAAGCCTGAAATTCCTTGCCCCCGTCCGCCCAGGCGATCTGGTCACGGCAGAGGTCGAGGTGACCGACATCGACCATTCCCGCCGCCGCGTGACCATGAACACCCGCTGCATCGTGAATGACAAAAAGGTACTGACAGGCGACGCCGTCGTGCTGGCCCCGTCGCGCAAGTTCGACTGATCTTGCACGCCGCCTGCGGGCGGGTTACGCAGCTTTATGCAGATCATCCGCGACAGCGTTTTCATTGACCCGACCGACCGTGGTGCCGCCGCCGCCATCGGCAATTTCGACGGCGTGCACCTGGGCCACCGCGCGGTGATCGACCTGACGCGGCAGGCGGCCCAAACTGCCAGCGCCCCCTTGGGTATCATGACATTTGAACCCCATCCGCGCAGCTATTTCGGGCGCGACACCGGCCCCTTTCGCCTGATGAACGCCGAAGCCCGCGCCAACCGCCTAGCCAAGCTGGGGGTCGAGAAATTGTACGAAGTGCCGTTCAACGCCGCCCTTGCAAGTCTGACACCCCGCGAATTTGCGCAAAATGTTATCCACGACCAGCTTGGGCTGGTGCATGTCGTCGTAGGCGCTGATTTTTGTTTTG
>PUNR01000190.1 GCA_003551805.1 Loktanella sp. | reverse complement strand
CCAGAAACAGGATGATTTCGCCCCGCGCCGCTTTCCAACCTGTGTTGCGGGCAGCCGCAGCGCCTTGGTTTTTCTGTATGATGAGTTGCAGGACACTTGCGTGCGCAGAATTGCCTGCCGCCCAGCCTGACACGACATCGCCCGACCCATCGGTAGAGCCGTCATCCACGACGACAATCTCAAAAGCGACGTTGGCCAAGCAGCAAGACCTGTAGGCCACGCAGATCGCAGCCGCTATGTGGCGCGTTTTTTGATAAAGCGGGATGACAACAGAAACCAATGGCATCGGTTTGGTCGTCACGGAATATGTCATGGAAGAACTTTCGGTTTGAACCGCCGTCTATGGCATCTTCTGGCTGCCCACAAACCGAAACCAGCTCTGTAGCCTAAGTAATTGGGGCACGCCGCGCCTGACGGGGGCACTGCAAAAAAAGGCCCCCAACATCTCAACTCAGTTCGTCAACAAGGACCGATGATTTTTCTTGATGTAAGTCCATGCAATAAACCGACTGGTTTTCTGCCCCTGCGCCATTTCGATGACTTGATAATCCGCAACCCCGGCTTTTCCTAAAATGCGATAAAGAGGCTGAAGGTTATCTTTTTTCGACACCAACGAGGTGAACCACAGGCACTGATCGGCGAATTCCATGCTCTCTTCGACCATGCGGGCGATAAACTTGATCTCACCACCGGGATACCAAAGTTCAGCGTCCTGACCACCAAAGTTAAGCTTTGTTGAATGCCCTTTGCCAAGGTTCGCCCATTTGCGTTGGGTACCCTTGTTCGCGTGCTCGGCTGAGGCGTGGAAAGGCGGATTGCACATGGTCATGTGAAAAGCATCCTTAGGCTGGATCACACCGCGAAAGATGTTCTCGGGTTTGCTTTGTCGCCTGAGAATAATTGCCAGTCTATTCAATTCACAAATTTGCCGTGCCGATTTGATCGCACCGGCATCGACATCGACGCCAGTAAAGTGCCAACCGTATTCGCTTTGGCCGGTAATGGGGTAAACCAAGCTTGCACCGGTGCCGATATCCAATACTTTGATATGACGTCCCCGCGGGATCTCTTGGTTGTTGCTGTCGGCAAGCAAGTCCGCGAGATAGTGAATGTAATCGACGCGACCGGGAATTGGCGGGCATAGATAACCGGCAGGAATGTCCCAAAAATCAATACCGTAATGCGTCTTCAGCAACGCCCGGTTCAGCATGCGGACAGCCCGCACGTCTTGAAAATCAATCGTCGTCTGACCGGCAGGGTTGTTGATCGTGAACGTCTCAAGCTCCGGCGTCTGCACCACCAAACGCGCAAAATCGTAGCCGTCTGAGTGCTGATTACGGGGGTGCAGCTTTGGTTTTGTAGCCATGGAAACGCCTTCACTTGATTTTGCTGGGCGTGACTTGCCAAACGGTTGGTTGGCTTTAAGCCTAAAATGCAAAAAAGTAAATTTGCGAGTGAGGCAGATCCTCTGCTGAAACGACGTCGACCGTTCACGGCGCGTACAACATCCGCTATTGGATCGCCACAATTGACGTAGGGGCGCCTCCACGAAGCGCGATAATTTCTCGATTAGAACACGCTAAAGCCTTCTTTCGATGAAAGAGATTATTCATCAGTCTAATTTTTGGTGTGAGGTGTAATTATGAAAACGCGTTCCGAACTCCTTAAAATGCGTGCAGAGCTATACGACAGGCTGGCCAAAGAAACCCATCAGGTCAGAAATCCCAACCATGATGACCAGCTCGACAATGTGGCGCGTGTTTTGGCCGGGCTACAGGCCATCAATATTGTAATTGAATACGACCTTCATCTTCAATCTGAACCTGAATTCGCAGGTGACGTATGGTGATTCACGCGTAAACGGCCGTTAGCGTTGGCCTCGGGGCGCAACGCTACCGAATTCCGGCGTGAGTACATCAGTTACACTCATGCATCTTTCAATCCAGTCCGGTTTCAGGATGCGTACTTCTACCAATTTACACTGCTTGCGGCGAATATCCTTCCGCAAAATGGTTTCGCAATCTCAACGCTCGCGGTCAGATGACAGTGGCGGTTTGGCTGAATTCACCGCCGGGATCAGGCTGGCAAGTTCCATCGGGAACGGGAAAATGATGGTTGAATTCTTTTCCCCTGCAATGATGTTCAGCGAACTGAGATAGCGCAATTGCATCGCGCCTGGATCTTTGGACATGATCTGCGCGGCTTCGAGCAGCTTTTCTGCTGCTTGTGCCTCGCCTTCTGCGTTGATTACTTTGGCGCGGCGTTCGCGCTCTGCCTCGGCTTGCCGGGCAATGGCGCGGATCATCGATTCATTTACATCGACATGTTTGATCTCGACATTCGACACTTTAATGCCCCAGGTGTCAGTCTGTGCATCTAACAGCTCCTGGATGTCGCGGTTCAGTGTGTCGCGTTCGGACAACATTTCGTCCAGTTCATGCTTGCCAAGCACTGACCGCAGCGTGGTCTGGGCCAGTTCGCTTGTCGCTTGCATGAAGTCTTCAACCTGAATTGTTGCACGTTCTGGATCAATCACTCTGAAATAGATCACTGCGTTGACACGGACTGATACGTTGTCGCGGCTGATCACGTCCTGGCTGGGCACATCCAGAACCTTTACGCGCAAATCCACACGGACAGCCTGTTGGATGAAGGGGATGATAATGATCAGGCCGGGGCCCTTCACACTCGTGAAACGTCCAAGCGTAAACACGACCCCGCGCTCGTATTCGCGAAGTATCTTGATCGCAGACGCCAGCAAGGCGAGCGCAAAAACAATAAGAACACCGTAAAATCCAAGATCAAATAGAAAATCCATGTCATCCTCCTGCCCCGCGTGGGGGCGTTGATTCATGTGGTCAGGCTGCGCGGTTCGACCTGCAGCACCAAGCCGTCGACTTTTGTCACATACACTGTCGCGCCGATGCCGATGGCTTCTGGTCCGTGTGCCTGCCAGCTTTCACCATGGATCCAGACCTGGCCTTTGCCTTTTTGCCAGTGCATCACTCTTGCCGCGCCGCCGATCAGCTCCTCGGCACCGCTGACAACCCTTGCGCGATAGGATTTGATCGCAAGGCGCGCAATGATCAGGGTCAACACCATGCCGGACAGGGCAACGCCTGCGATAATCGGGATCGACACGGCAAATTCAGGCGCATCCGTGTCAACCATGATGACCGCACCCAGAACCAATGCCGCTGTTCCGCCGATACCCAGAATACCGAACGACGGTGCAAAGGCTTCGGCCACGATCAGCGCGAGCCCTAGAATGATCAAAGCGACGCCTGCGAAATTGATCGGCAGAAGCGCCAACGCATAAAGGCCTAGAAGCAGGCTGATACCCCCGATCGTACCAGGCACCAGAACCCCTGGATTGAGAAACTCGAAGATGAGCCCGTAAACACCAACCAGCATCAGGATCAGCGCCACATTCGGATTCGTGATGATACTAAGAACAGCAGTACGCCAGTCGGGTGTGACAGTCTCGTAATCCAGACCGGTTGTCGCAAGCGTGCGTGGGCCGTCTTCCATCGCGATGATGCGGCCATCGGCTTGTGCCAGCAAGGCATTCAGGTCAGCGGCGACAAAGTCGATAACCCCTTCGGCGGCGGCAGCAGAGGCGCTAAGGCTAACGCCTTCACGGACGGCTGCCTCGGCCCAGTCAGCGTTGCGTTCACGCAGTTCAGCCAACCCGCGAATATAGGCCACAGCATCGTTCATGACCTTGGCCTCCATCGCATTGCGTGGCGCACGCGGCGTCGTGGCGGGCTGTTCTGCAGGCTCTGTCCCTTCTTCTTCAGCCTGTGACGGGCCGAATGGCCAGGGCGTGCGCTGGTCATCGTCGCCTTGCGACGGGCCGGTCAGTGACACGGGGGTCGCTGCCCCAAGATTGGTCGCTGGCGCCATTGCAGCGATGTGGCTGGCAT
>PUNR01000102.1 GCA_003551805.1 Loktanella sp. | reverse complement strand
GGGTAGGTGCCACAACGGCAAAGGTTCCCCTGCATCGCATCGTCAATATCCTGATCCGTCGGGTCGGGAATTTCGGACAGCAAGGCCGCGGCATTCATGATCTGGCCGGACTGGCAATAGCCGCATTGCGCGACCTGATGATCGACCCAAGCCTGCTGGATCACGGCAAGGTTATCGGGCTGGCCCAACCCTTCGATTGTGGTGACGTCACCCCAGACATCGGCCAGCGCGACCTGACACGACCGTACCGGCGCGCCGTCGATATGCACGGTGCAGGCACCGCAAGCTGCCACACCGCAGCCGAATTTCGTGCCCGTCAGCCCGATTTCATCGCGTAGCACCCATAACAGCGGGACGTCATCGGGCAAATCCACGCTGTGAACGCGACCGTTGATCGTAAGGGACGTTGCCATGTATCAGCCTCCGGGCTTCTGAACTGTGCTGTTTAGTTTAGGGCGGCGCACCCACTGGTTCAAGTCTGCTGGCACCACACTTGCTTTTCGTCCGAGCCTGAATATCCCCGCGCGGCGCGCTTCTGCCTTGTCCTGTCACGCTGTGGTCAGCCCCTTGATCTGGCCCAACAGTTTCGGGATCGCGTCCTTGAAACGGAAAAACCCGCTATGCGCATGGGGCCATGCGGTCTGGTCGTACTGGCGGATGGGCTGCACCAGACTTGCGTGGCGCAGCGTATCGGCGGCAGGCCCGACAGGTAGGTAGGATGTGACCACTTGCCCCAGCCCATGCGCTTCGCGCCATTGCGGCAGATCGTCCGCTGCGATGAAAGTGACCGTTCCCAGCTTTGCACCAAACCGCGCGTGACAATCGGCCATGGCGTCTGTGACGAAACCGGCCACTTGCGGCGCGACCTGCAAGGGGCTGCGGGCCTGCGTAGTTCGCACAAAGGCGGTTGCGACGGGTCGCACCTGATCCAGCAGCCAGCCGGGGGATAGATCTTCTTCTGTCACCACCAGCCCGGTGCGCAGATCAGGCGCGATTGTGCCGCTGACGGGCAAAGGGCCGCGCGCAGGGTGCGGCGGACAGGCAAGCGGATGCGCCACCTGCGCCAACCCTGCGGGACGGAACCTGCCGTTGGTGTATTTTGCGATATTGTCAGGCCGCGCCAGATAGGTCTTGCCCTGCGTCTGCATCCCCGCAACCCAGCGCCATGACAGCGTGTTTGACGCAGGATCGCCGTCCAGCAGATGGCGCAAAAAGAAATCCGCACCCAAAGTCCACGGCAGTTCCAAGGTATGCATCCAGATCGACGCGAACCACATCCTTGCATGGTTGTGCAGGTATCCGGTCGTTGCCAGCTCTGTCGCCCAATGGTCGAAACAATCAATGCCGGTCTGACCCAGACAGGCGGCTTCCCAGCGCTGGCGCAGGCCGGATTGGGTTTGCACCTGATTGATCGCACTGGCCAGATCACGCTGGTAATCGGCCCAGATACCGGGGCGCAGTTCCAGCCAGCCTTTCCAATAGGTGCGCCAGACGACCTCTTGCACGCATTTTTCCGCGGCTTGCGGGCTATGGCGGGCCAGAACAGCGCGCAGCACGTCCGGTTCGGTGATGATCCGGTGGCGGATATAGGGCGACAGGCCCGAGACATGCGCCATGTCGTCGTAATTGCGCAGGCGCGCGTAATCGCTGCCCGCGTGCGGAACAAAGGCGGACAGGCGCGACAATGCCGCGGTGTAGGTTGGGGTAAACATGGATGGGAATTATAGCGCGTTGAATGTGTTTCAATGGCTGTGTTCTTGACACCGGCGCAGAGGCGGGCCAACGCTGCGTGATGTTTGATCTGCGCCCTGTTGGATATGTCATCGGTCTGCTGATCGCGTCGCTTGGGGGGACCATGCTGGTGCCGCTGGCGGCGGATCTGTTCGCAGGCAATGACCATTGGTTCGTGTTTTTCCAAAGTGCCGTCATCACCATCCTGACAGGCGGTCTGTTGGCGCTCGCCTGCGCCAATGGTGTGACGGCGGGCCTGACACTGCGACAGACGTTTTTGCTGACATCTCTGGTCTGGCTCAGCTTGCCGTTTTTCGGGGCTTTGCCTTTTATGTTCGGCGCGACAGGTGCCACCGTCACTGATGCGTTTTTCGAGGCGATGTCAGCCCTGACAACCACCGGGGCCACGACATTTACCCAACTTGAAACTTTGCCTGCTGGCTTACTTTTGTGGCGCGGCGTGCTGCAATGGCTGGGCGGGATCGGAATTATTGTTGTCGCAATGGTTTTCCTGCCCGAACTCAAGGTCGGTGGCATGCAGATATTCAGGTCGGAAGCCTTTGATACGATGGGAAAAATCCTGCCCCGTGCAGGTGAGATCGCAAGGCAGATATCACAAATCTACGTCGCCATGACCGTGGTCTGCGCGCTAACCTATTCGGCGCTGGGTATGGGGAATTTTGACGCTTTTGTTCACGCGCTGACCTCTGTCTCGACAGGGGGGATGGCGACGACAGATGATTCATTTGGCGCCTTTGGTGCTGGTATCCAATATGCCGCAACCTTTTTCATGTTTCTGTCCGCTTTGCCGTTTGTGCGCTTCATCCAGTTGATGGCGGGCACGGCCCAGCCTTTGTTGCGCGACAGCCAGATCAGAACATTCTTTGGCATCCTCGCTATGGTGATATTGTTAATGACGGCCTGGCTTTGGGGGCGTGATGGCGAATTGTCCGAACGGGCCTTCCGAGAGGCGATGTTCAACGTAGTCTCGATCATTTCGGGTACCGGCTATGCGAGCGCGGATTACATGACATGGGGGACATTCCCGGTGGTGATGTTCTTCTTCATCGGGCTGATCGGGGGCTGCGCCGGATCGACCTCCTGTTCGATCAAGGTGTTCCGCTACCAGCTTTTGTTTGCGGCGATCAAAAGCCAGATCCGCCAGATCCACAGCCCGCATGGTGTGTTCACCCCGCGCTATGCAGGTCAGCCTGTGGGCGATGACGTGCTGAATTCCGTTATCGCGTTTTTTGTGGCCTTTGTGTCTTTGCTGGGGATCACGACCGTTCTGCTGGGTCTGACGGGACTGGATTTCATCACATCCGTGTCTGGGGCGGCATCCGCCATTGGCAATATCGGTCCGGGTCTGGGGCCGGAAATCGGGCCTGCGGGTAATTACGCAGGCATCAACGATCCAGCAAAATGGATCCTGTCGATCGCGATGTTTGTCGGCAGGCTCGAGGTGATGGTCGTGCTGACCATTCTGTCGGTCCGGTTCTGGCGCAATTGACAAAATCTTCCCCGCGGGGAAGATTCCTGCGCCGACGAAACCTTCCCCGCGGGGAAGATTGACCCTACCCGCGTCGGGGCCTATGTGTCGCGCAACAAGTGAACGAGGGTCCCGATGTCCGACAAACCGCGCAGTTTTCAGGAAATCATCCTGCGGCTTCAATCCTATTGGGCCGCCAAGGGCTGTGCCATCCTGCAACCCTACGACATGGAAGTAGGTGCCGGTACATTTCACCCCGGCACGACGCTGCGATCCTTGGGGGCAAAACCTTGGGCTGCGGCCTATGTCCAGCCGTCGCGCCGCCCCACCGACGGGCGCTATGGCGAAAACCCGAACCGTTTGCAGCATTATTACCAGTATCAGGTGCTGATCAAACCCAGCCCGCCGGATTTGCAGGACCTTTACCTTGGCTCGCTCAAGGCGATCGGGATTGATGCGACATTGCACGACATCCGCTTTGTCGAGGATGACTGGGAAAGCCCGACCTTGGGCGCATGGGGTCTGGGATGGGAGGTCTGGTGCGACGGCATGGAAGTCAGCCAGTTTACCTATTTCCAGCAGGTCGGCGGGCATGATTGCCGGCCTGTATCGGGTGAACTGACCTACGGGTTGGAACGGCTTGCGATGTATGTGCTGGGTGTGGATCACGTGATGGACATGCCGTTCAACGACCCCGACGCGCCCATCGCGCTGACCTACG
>PUNR01000308.1 GCA_003551805.1 Loktanella sp. | reverse complement strand
CTGGATGGTGGCGGCGAATATACGCTGTTGTTCAAGGTCTATCTGCCGCTGAACTGGGGCATTACGGCGGCTTTGGCGATCATCACCTTTATCGGCGCATGGAATGCGTTTTTCTGGCCGTTCCTTGTCGCGACAAGCGAATCCACAATGACAATCCCTGTCGGCATCACGCAGGTGCAGGATACATTCGGCGTGCAATATGCCCGTGTGATGTCGGTTGCGCTGTTGGCAGCGATGCCGGTAGCAATCGCCTATCTGGTGTTCCAGCGCCGCGTGACCGAAGCGGTGATGATCTCGTCGGGGGTGAAGGGATAGGGTGCAATCTAGCTGGCGGTCAGCTGCCGATCTGGACGATCACCTTGATCAGACCGGACCGGTCGCCAGCAAGATGCGCAAAGCGGGCGGCAAAGTCGTCCAGTGTGATCTGTTCGGTACATAGCGCATCCGCATCAATCTGACCTTCACGAAAGGCGGACATGACCCAGTCAAAATCCGCCTTGAGCGCGTTGCGGCTACCGATCAGGCGCATTTCGCGTTTGTGAAATTCCGGATCATGGAATGTGATGTCGTCTTTGACGACGCTGACCAATGTGTAGGAACCACCATGTCCGACAGCGGCAAAGCCTGCCTCGATCGCAGCGCCGTGGCCGGTTGCGTCAAAGACAACGTCATAGCCTTCGTCGTTTGTGGCATGGTGTGCCGCATCCACGGACGCATGGGTGCTTTCAAAGCCGAACCGCTGCCGCGCCAGTTCCAGTCTTTGCGCGCTCAGATCAAGCAACGACACATCCGCGCCCATCAACCGCGCGAAAAGCGCGACGCCGATCCCGATGGGGCCGACGCCCGTGACCAGCACCCGATCACCTGCGGCGACATCGGACCGGCGCACGGCATGGGCGCCAATGGCCAGAAATTCGACCATCGCTGCTTGTTGCGGTGTCAGGTTGTCGGCGCGGTAAAGGTTGCTTGCCGGCACCGCCAGCCGAGTGACCAGACCGCCATCGCGATGCACGCCCAACACCTGAATGTTGGAACAGCAATTCGGTTTGGAGCGGGTGCAGGCACGGCAGGTGCCGCAGGACAGATAGGGGTTCACGACCACCAATTCACCTTTTGACCAGCCATTGCCGTCTTGGGTGATGCGGCCGCTTAGCTCGTGCCCGATTGCACGGGGGTATTCCAGAAACGGGTGCTTGCCTTCAAGGATATGATAATCCGTGCCGCAGATGCCGACAGCCTGAATGTCGATCAGAACCCAACCGTCGGGGGCCGTGTCAGGCAATGGCCGGTCCTGAATTTCAAAGCTGCCGGGGGCGGTGACGACACCGGCTTTCATCATGTGCATGGTCAGTTCCGTTCGCTTCTTGGGGTCCAGTCATCGGGCAGGGTGCCTTTGATGATCAGGCTCAGGATGTCGTCCTTGTTGACGTCCTGTATTTTAAAGGTGCCGACATCGCGGCCCTTGTTCATCACCATGACCCTGTCGCACAGATCAAAGACATCCTGCATGTCATGGCTGATAAGAAAAATACCGATGCCGTCAGCCTGCAATCGGCGGATCAAATCCGCGACCATCGCGGTTTCAGACGGGCCAAGGGCGGCAGTTGGTTCATCCATAATCAGGATTTTGGCCTGAAAATAGATGGCGCGGGCAATTGCGATCACCTGCCGCTGTCCACCGGACAATTGCGCGACGGGGTCTTTGAGGTTCTTGAAATTGGGGTTCAGCTGGCGCAGGGCGTCTTTGGCTTCGGCATACATCCTTGCATCGTCCAGATTGCCAAAGCGGGTTTTCAATTCTCGCCCCAGAAACAGGTTCGCCGCGGCGTCCAGATGATTGGCAAGCGCCAGTGTCTGATAGATCGTTTCGATGCCGTGGATTTTGGCCTCTTGCGGCGTTGCCATTGTCACTTCTGCGCCGTTCACGCGGATCTGGCCATCGGTAGCTGTCATCGCGCCGGACAGGATCCGCATCAGGCAGGATTTTCCGGCACCATTATGCCCAAGCACGCCCACGACTTCGCCTGGGTAAAGGTCAATCGATACATCTTCGACCGCGTGGATACCGCCAAAGCGTTTGTGTATTCCGACCATTTCCACCAGTGGGGCCGACGTTCGGGCCGTATCAAGCATAAGATCACCTGCAAGAAAGAAAAGCGGTGGTCAGCGCGCAGAATACGCGCTGACCGGTCTTGGTTCAGTAAAGGACGTTCATCGCCTCGGGTGTGTCGATGTTGTCTTGGGTGACCATGACGACGCCGGTGTCGATGAAATCTTCAATCGTTTCACCGGACAGAACGTCCAGAACAGCCTGCACGCCAAGTTCGCCCATCTGGAACGACCCTTGCACAGCAATGGCGGCTAGGGTGCCGCTTCTGACCATGTCTTGCAGGTCTTCATTGCCGTCAAAGCCGATCGCGACCAGTTGGCCGGCCTTGCCCGCCTGTTCGATCGCGCGACCCATGCCAATGGCGGTTGGTTCGTTCGCGCCGAAGATGCCGACCAGATCAGAATTTGCTGCCAGAATATCCGTGGTCTGGTTCAAAGCTGTCGCCATTTGTGACTGCGAATAGAATGGCCCGACAATTTCCATATCGGAATTGGCCGCCAGATAGTCCGAGAAACAACCAACGCGCCCGATTTCAGACCCGACACCGGCGACATAGGACATCACCGCGACCTTGCCGCTAGTCCCGGCCAGTTCGATCATCTGCTGCGCAGCCAATTCGCCGGCAGCGCAATTGTCGGTCGAAAGGAAGGTCTGGTAATAATCCTCGTTCCCTTCGGCCAGCATGCTGTCGATGATGGCAACAGGAATGCCCGCCTCGAACGCGCGGCGGACTACAGGGGCCAGCGATTCAGGATCGGACGGCGCAAGCACGATACCCGCCACCCCGCGGTTGATGGCGTTTTCTACCAGTGACACCTGATCGGCGATAGCGGATTCCGATGCAGGGCCGTTAAAGCTTAGTGTATGTTCGCTTTGTGTGCCGATGGCGGCATCCGCGCCAAGGCTGACGTTTTGCCAGAAATTGGAATTCGTCGTCTTGACGATGACGGCGATTTCCCCGGCGATAGCGGCGGGGGCAGCAAGCCCGATAACACCGCTGACAAGTGCTGTGGTTACAAAAGTCTTCATGGTTTCCTCCCTGATGAAGCTGGTCGTGTCGTTCAGTTGCGATTGCGGATCTGGTCGATGTAGACCGCGCCGATAACCACAATCCCGATAATGATTTGCTGGATGAAGGCGCTGGTGCCCGCCATGTTCAGCCCGTTGCGCAGCACGCCGATGATGAAAGCGCCGATCATGCTGCCGGAAATGCTGCCCACGCCGCCCATCAGTGATGCGCCACCGATGACAGCCGCCGCAATCGCGTCAAGTTCGTACATGACGCCTTCGTTGGGTTGCACAGTCATCAGCCGCGACATCAGCACCATGCCCGCCAGCCCCGCCAAAGCACCAGAGGCGGTATAGGCCCAGATCTTGGTCCGGTGGACGTTGACACCGGACAGGCGCGCGGCCTCTTCGTTCGATCCGACGGAATAGATGTGCCGCCCGATCTGCCGCCGCGTCAGGATGAACGCGCCCAGCAGGGCCATCACCAAAAGCAACACCGCCGGATAGGGTATTCCCGGAAAGATCACGCGTGGAAATCCGTTGGCCTGAATTTCGACAATCCGGAAGAACGACCCGTTGCCAAGATTGCCAAAGGCTTCACCCAAACGGCTGATCGGTGCGGCACCTGTCAGTTGCAGCGCCAGACCGCGCGCGATCATCATCATGCCAAGTGTCGCGACAAAGGGCGTGATCCGCATTTTGGTAATCACAAGGCCGTTGACCATCCCGCAAATCGCACCGGTCACGACCCCCAAGGCCATCGCTGGCAACACAGGAACCCCCGCCTTGATGACAAGACCGGCAATCACGCCAGACAGCGCAAGCACCGAACCGACGCTAAGATCAATGCCGCCGGTGATGATGACCATGGTCAGACCAATCGCCAGCAGGCCGATAACGGCGGTCTGCAACAGAACCGTCATACCGTTGTTGACCGTCAGAAACGCGGGGCTTGTGAAAGAGAACGCAACAATCAGCAAAAGCAGCGTCATCATCGCCGAAAACTTGTGAAGAGCAGAGCCGCTTGGCAAAAACCGCAACCTCGTTTTGGCCGGTAACTCTGACATTTTTCTTCCTCCCAGATCAGATGCTCGTGCAATCTGATTTTAATTATAATAAACATATGAAGGCAAATCGGGGCCGTCAAATGTTTTTATTCTTTTTGAACAGGCTTTAGAAAACAGTTAAAGATGAGAAAATTCAGGTTGATGGTGATTCATGGCGCGTAGCAACACCCGGTTCATTGAGGCGCACAACACCTTGCTGGACGTCTGTAAAACGCTTGCGGTGGGTGACACGCTGGAATCTGAAAACCAGTTGGCAGCGCAGCTTGGTGTCAGCCGCACTGTTGTGCGCAACGTTCTGGCGCGCCTTGATGAACTGGGCATCATCGCCTTGCAGGGGCGTGACAAGATTTTGGTGCGGCCCCCGCGCGTCGACGAGCAGCTTGAAAAACCCGCGCCCTTGTTAACGATTGACGAATTGGAAGGCCGGTTCATGGATTGGGTGCTGCGGATGGATGTGCCGCCGGGCACCAGCCTGAACGTGGCGCAATTGTCCAAGGATTTTTCGGTCGCGCCGCATACTTTGCAGGAATTCCTGTCAGCCTTCAGCCGGTTCGGGATTGTCGTGCGCCGTCCGGGTGGCGGCTGGGTGTTAAACGGTTTCACGCGCGCCTATGCGTTGGAACTGTCGGATTTCCGCACGCTGCTGGAACTGAATTCAGTCCGGCATCTGGTCGCACTGCCGACCGATCACCCGATATGGGGGCGGCTTGATAAACTAGAGGCGGCCCATCGCGATCTGCTGGACCGGATCGAGAACGATTATCACGACTTTTCCTTGCTGGACGAAACCTTTCACGAAGCGATCAACAGTGTAGTTTCCAACCGCTTTGTGAAGGAATTTCAAAAAGTTATCTCGCTGATCTTTCACTATCATTTTCAGTGGAACAAGGCAGATGAACGTATTCGCAACGCCGCCGCGATTGGCGAACATCTGGCCTATATCGACGCCTTGCGCAGCCGCGATGTGGATCAGGCGCAAGCCGCCGCGTTGCGCCATCTTGCTACGTCCAAGCAGACGTTGCTTGCCGCACTCGAGGCGAACAGCCACACTGATTAGGTGGTCACAAAGGCCCGTGCCGCATCCGTCAAACGCAGGGCGGCGGCTTCCAGATTGCGCTGCAACGAACTGACCTTGCCTGTGCCAAGCAGGACAGAACTGGTCTGTGGCTGGTGTAATGCGAATTGTATCGCCGCCTCTGGCAATGTCAGGCCGACTGCTGCGGCTTGGGTTTGCAGGTCGCTGACACGATCAAGGATCGCTTGCGGGGCAGGGGCGTAATCGAACCATGCGCCGGGCTGCGGCCCTGTCGCCAGAATGCCGGAATTGAAGATACCGCCCAGCACAAGGCTGGTGCCTTGTTCCTTGCAAACATCCAGCAATTCCGCCTCGGCGCTGCGGTCCAGCAGGGTCAGGCGGCCTGCCAGCAGGATCGTATCAAGGCGCGTGTGCTGCATCACGTCCAGACAAACCTGACATTCATTCACCCCCAGACCGATAGCGCCGATCCGTCCGGCCTGTTTGAGATCGTGCAAAGCCCCGATGCCCGAACCCAGCAGATCATCAAGATGGCGCGCACCGTCAATAGCGCCATGCGTCAGATCACCGATGTCGTGGACATAGATGATGTCGATGAAATCTGTCCCAAGCCTTTCGCAGCTTTGCGCAAAGCTGTCGCGTATCCCTTGCGCGGAATAATCGTAATGCACGGCATTTGGCAGCGGGTCGATGAACCCGTCGGCCTCGGCCAGCGCAGACCCCGGTGAAAGAACGCGCCCGACCTTGGTGGACAGCGCATATTGATCGCGGGGCTGGTGGCGCAGAAATGCCGCCATGCGCTGTTCGGACAGGCCGCGCCCGTAATGCGGTGCGGTGTCGAAATAGCGGATACCGGCATCCCAAGCGCATTGCATGACGGCAAAGGCGTCGGCATCACTGATCGCCCGCCCCAGATTGCCAAGGCTGGCCCCGCCCAGTGACAGGGCGGTGACATTGACGTCGGTCTGGCCGATGCGGTTGCGTTTCATTGTGTCATCTCCGTATTTCTGGCCACGATGGCCGTCAGGATGGGTTTGCCGGACAGGTCGCCTTTGGTGGTGGCCCAATCCAGCATGGCCTTGATCCGGCGCGCGACCTTTTGGCTATGGTTCTGGGCAATGTCCGCAATGCGGTGGTCCAGAAACGGATTGGCAAAACGGTCCAGCGTGGTCGCGACATAGGCATCAAAGGCTGCGGTTTGATTGGCCGCGACAAAGGCGGGGCGGACTTCGTTCTGCAAAACCGCCTGTAGCGCGGCCAATGTGTCGGGGTCGCCGACCATCTGCCGCACCAGCACATCATCCGCGCCCTGCGCTGTCAGCCAGCGATCAGCCAGAAACGTATGGCCAAGGTTCAGGACGAACAGCTTCAGCGCCTCGATTTCCGCCAGTGACGGCACGACCTGAATGGCAGGGTGCTGGCAAGGCAGGCGCAGGTCCGCCTGATCCTCGATCGCCCAAAGCGCGTAGGGTTCGGCGATTGCCCCCGCAGGTTCCAGCGGTTCGGACACGATACGGTCAACCAGCGAATTGACCCAGCGGACATCATTCTGCAGCCAATCCCGAAATACCGCCGGATCATTTGCCGCAAGCGTTGCGACGCGCTGTTTCAACTCGGTCCCGTTGTTGGCAATCAATTCCATCGGCATGATCTGGATTGGCCTTGCCCCCGCGTCGAACCGCGCACGCAAAAGCCACAGCAGCTTGGCGGGATAGGACATCGCCTGATCGAAAGTTTCGCCAGTATCGGCAGGTTGCGGCAGATAGCCCGCATCACCTGTGTTCGACACAACAAACTCGGCCTCCTGCACGAAAATGCGGGTGACGTCATCCCAGTCTGTGACAGTTGACAGGGCGCGTGCAACGCTGCGGACCTGCACCTGCTGCTGCACCTTTTCGCCGTTAATCAAGCCTTCAATACGGACTGTGTAATTCCCGACCAGCCCCTTTAGCCGGTGCAACCTTGCCGGATCGCCAGAGCTTTGGACCACTGTGATCGGTCCGGCGTCCTGTCCTTGGTCCATCGCCTCTGACACGAACAGGTCGATATGCGCCTGAAGGAACCGGCTGGTGCCGAATTGCAGAATAGATGTGGGCGGCATCATGTTGCCTTTCTGGCTTGACGAGGCGTTCAATTCATAACACTGTTTTTAATAATACAAAACAAAACAAGTCAAGCGACCAGAAAGGCAACCCAAAGATGGCACCTGCGGACCGTATCGATGCGCATCAACATTTCTGGCAGATCGCCCGGGGCGATTACGACTGGATGACCGATGATGTCGCGGCGATCCGGCATGATATTCTGCCGCCCGATCTGGAACCGGTCCTGCAACGCCACGGCATCGGCGGGACGGTTGTTGTGCAGGCCGCAGCGACGGTGGCCGAGACTGATTTTCTTCTCGGTCTGGCGCAGGACCATGCCTTTATCAAAGGGGTCGTCGGCTGGGCAGACTTGCGCGATGCGCAAGCGCCGGCAGTGCTGGAACGTCTGGCCGGCATCCCCAAGCTTAAGGGATTGCGCCCGATGTTGCAGGACATCGACGACACACGCTGGATTGCAGACGCCAGAGTTATGACCAACCTGCAGGTAATGGCGGATGTCGGACTGCGGCTGGATGCGCTGGTGACACCACGCCATCTGGATGTGTTGGCAGAGGTGGCCGCGCAACTGCCGTCCCTGCCGATTGTCATCGACCATTGCGCCAAGCCCGTCATCCGCGCCGGTGCCGATGCGGGTGATATCTGGCGGCGTGGCATGGCGCGACTGGCGGAATTCCCGCATGTCATGTGCAAGGTGTCCGGGCTTGCCAATGAAGCAGGGCCGCATTGGTCCGCAGACAGCCTGCAACCTGTCGTGGACCATGTGTTGTCGGTGTTCGGACCGGACCGCGTGATGTGGGGAAGCGATTGGCCCGTGCTGAACCTTGCCGGTGATTACGACGCATGGGTTGCGGCATCAGACCAGTTGTTCAGCGGTCTGTCCGCCCCTGATAAGGCCGCGGTTTACGGCGGGACAGCGCGACGGTTTTACGGGATCACTGGCTAGGCCGTTGCTAAGTGCCGATCACCCCCTTTTTGAGGATGATATTGCCATATAGCCGCGTTTCGCCGGTCTGGACGATGGCAAAGGCTTGCTTTGCCTGATCGTAAAAATCGAAACGGTCAATGCCGGATAATGTCACCGGATTGTCCGCCTTGTCGTTAATGATGGTCTGGAACGCCGCCACAACAGGCGGAATCGCGTCGCGATCACCCACGACCTGCATGACGACCGCAGGGTCGGGCACGAAGGTATCCAGCGGCAGCAATGTCAGGATCGCGTCCAGCACATCGGTGGCGTCGATCCCGTCAAGCCGGTGACACCTGTTGGCTAGCGTCGTTGCGGGGAAATTTGCGTCGGCAATGACGATGGTATCGCCATGGCCCATCGCCCGCAGGCTGAACAGCAGATCTGGCGATAGAATAGCGGGGATGTTGTGCAGCATGTCGGGTGTCCTGTGTGTGTTCGGATGCGTCGGTCAGGTTGATCGGAAATAGGTCGGGTGCTGCTGTTCCAGCGGCGCAAGGCGCGTAATCAGCTGGCCCAGATGGGCAGACATCGCTTTGCGCGCGGTGACTGGGTCTTGATGCCGGATCGCATCAAGGATGGCCTGATGTTCCTGCAAGGTTTCGTCAGACCGGCCTTCTTTGGGCAACAGCAGCATCCGTGCACGGCGCAACTGCAATGACAACTGGCCCGCTGCGGCGGCGACCTTGGGATAGCCGGTGAATTCCATAATCAGGGCGTGAAAATCGACATCTGCTTCGAAAAAGCCCTGATAATCGTGGTCTTCAGCCAAAAGCGCCTGAAGCCGCATATTGCGCGACAGCCGCGTCAATTGCTCGTCCGTGCGTTCAATGGCGACTTTGGCGACGGCTGCGACCTCGACCGCTTCGCGCAGGAAACTTTCTTCGCGCAATTCGCCAAGCGATAGCTGCGACACGCGTGTCGCCGATTGCGGGATGATGTCGACCAATCCTTCGGACGATAATTTGCCCAGGGCTTCGGCGACCGGGGACCGCGACACGCCCAGTTGTTCGCACAGCGCTGCCTTGCGCAACACCATGCCCGGCGGGAATGTCAGGTCCAGAATACCGTTGCGCAATACGCTGTAAACGCGGTGCCCCAAAGGTCCGTCAAGGCTGTCGATATCCATACCAAGATTATCTGCGACCATCGGTTGCTCCTTCAACTGGCATGTTAGTTGACACCTGTGTTTAGTCAAGCTAGCGTTTAACGTAACACAAGGTCATATATTGACCAGAGGAGAGCGATTGATGACCCGTCTGATCCATCTGCACCCACAAGACAACGTGGCCATTGCGCTGGCCGATATCGCGGCGGATGAGGTTGATTCTGCGTCGGGTTTGCGAGTGCTGCAATCGGTCAAACAGGGGCACAAGATAGCGGTGGCGCCAATTGCTGCGGGTGCCAATGTGCTGCGCTATGGCCAGATCATCGGGCAAGCCAGACAAGAGATTGCTTTGGGCGAACATGTGCATGTCCAGAACCTTGGTATGGGGGATCACGCGCAGGATTATGCTTATGCCAGTCAGGCCGTGCCGCTGGCCCCCGCCACACACACGCGGACATTCAACGGCTATCACCGTGCGGACGGGCGTGTCGGCACGCGGAATTATCTGGGTATTCTGACATCGGTCAATTGTTCGGGTTCCGTCGCGAAATTCATTGCCGAAGCGGCTGAAAAGTCCGGCCTGCTGGACGCATTTTCCAATATCGACGGAATCGTGCCGATCACCCACGGCACCGGCTGCGGTATGGCAAGCGACAACGAAGGCTATGCCACCTTGATGCGGACGCTGTCGGGCTATGCGCAGCACCCGAATTTCGGGGGTATCCTGCTGATCGGGCTGGGCTGCGAGGTGATGCAGGTTTCGGCCCTTGTCGGTGGCCGCCCGATCCGCGCGGATGGCGCGCTGCGGTATATGACGATCCAGCAAGAAGGCGGCACACGCAAGACAATCGAAAAGGGTCTGGCCGAATTGCGCGGGATTGCGGAACTTGCCAACAAGGCGACCCGCCAACCTGCGCCGGTGTCGCATCTGACGCTGGGGATGCAATGTGGCGGGTCTGACGGCTATTCCGGGATCACGGCCAACCCTGCCTTGGGCAAGGCGTCGGACCTGCTGGTGCAGCATGGCGGCACAACCATCCTGTCCGAGACATCCGAGATTTATGGCGCCGAACATCTGCTGACCCGCCGTGCCGTGACCAAAGATGTGGGCCGAAAGCTGATCGACCGCATCCAGTGGTGGGAAGATTACACCGCCCGCAATCAGGGCGAGATGGACAACAACCCCAGCCCCGGCAACAAACGCGGCGGGTTGACGACGATCCTTGAAAAATCGCTGGGGGCTGTTGCCAAAAGCGGTGCGGCTCCGTTGGAAGGCGTGTACCTTTTCGGTGAACAGATCGGCACCAAGGGTTTTGTCTTTATGGATAGTCCCGGTTTTGACCCTTGTTCCGTCACGGGCCAGATCGCATCGGGGGCGAACCTGATCGCCTTTACCACCGGGCGCGGGTCGGTGTCAGGCTATATGCCCACACCCTGCATCAAGCTGGCAACCAATTCAGAAATGTATCACCGCATGTCAGAAGACATGGATATCAATTGCGGCGACATCATCACCGATGGTGTCAGCCTTGACGATAAGGGCCGTGATATCTTCGAGGTGTTGATCCGGGTCGCATCCGGCGAACAGACCAAAAGCGAACAACTGGGTTTCGGCGGCGTGGAATTTGTGCCGTGGCAGATCGGGGCGGTGATGTAGATGTTGCTGGACGGCAAGACAATTTTGATAACGGCAGCGGGTCAGGGGATCGGGGCTGCCAGTGCGCGTGCCTGTGCGCAGGCCGGCGCGCGGGTGATAGCGACGGATGTGAACGCCGATCTGCTGGCGAGGCTGCGCGATGATCGCAACATCGAAACACGCCAGTTGGATGTCACGGATGCAGGCGCGATTGGCGCGCTGGCCGCTGATCTGCCGGACCTTGACGGGTTGTTCAATTGCGCAGGCGTGGTGCATCACGGGTCGGTTCTGGACCTGACCGATGATGACTGGGCCTTTGCGCTTGATCTGAATGTCACGGCTATGGTGCGGATGTGCCGCGCTTTTGTACCGGGCCTGCTGCGGCAAGCGGATAAAACCGGCAGTGCGGCGATCCTGAACATGTCCTCGATGGCGTCATCGGTAAAGGGGTTCCCAAACCGCACTGCATATGGCGCGACCAAGGCCGCTGTGATCGGGCTGACCAAGGCGATTGCCGCCGATTTCGTCACCCGCAACCTGCGCTGCAATGCGCTGTGCCCCGGCACTGTGGACACGCCATCGCTGCGCGGACGGATTGCGGCAGCGGCAGACCCTGTTCAGGCCGAAAGGGATTTCATCGCGCGCCAACCGATGGGCCGCTTGGCAAATGTCGACGACCTGACGCCAACGGTCGTGTATCTTTTGTCAGACGGCAGCCGTTTTGTAACAGGGCAGGCGGTGCTGGTGGATGGTGGCGTCACGATCTGATGGCGGTCGGGTCCGGTCTTGCGGCAAAGCCGTGCAGCCGGTTTACTGACACTGAAACGAAACAAAGACGCGGCTTTGGGGCGCGTCGCAACACATACGGAAAGCAGACAGCAAATGAAACTCTTGCGATACGGCCCGCGCGGTCAGGAAAAACCCGGATGTTTGGACCAGAATGGCCGTGTGCGTGATCTGTCCGCGCATGTGGCCGATATTGCGGGCGCGGCGCTGCTGCCGGAAACGATTGCGCGGATCAAATCCCTTGATCTGGACAGCCTGCCGCTTGTCGAAGGCAGCCCTCAGGATGATCTGCGCCTTGGGCCATGCGTGGGGCAGGTTGGAAAATTCATCTGCATCGGCCTGAACTATGCGGATCACGCGGCAGAAAGCGGTCTTGATGTGCCGCCCGAGCCGGTCATTTTCAACAAATGGACATCTGCAATATCCGGCCCTGACGACGATATCATCATCCCGCGCGGATCAAAAAAAACCGATTGGGAAGTCGAACTCGGCGTCGTGATCGGTCAGGGCGGTGCCTATATCGAAGAGGCCGATGCGATGAACCACGTCGCCGGTTTTTGCGTCATCAATGATGTGTCCGAACGTGAATACCAGATCGAACGTGCCGGCACTTGGGACAAGGGCAAAGGCTGCGATACTTTCGGCCCTCTGGGTCCGTGGCTGGTCACATCGGATGAAGTTGCCGATCATGATGCACTGGGCCTGTGGCTAGAGGTTGACGGCAAGCGGTATCAGGACGGCAGCACTGCGACCATGGTTTACAAGGTGCCGCATCTGATTGCCTATTGTTCGCAGTTCATGAGCTTGCAACCGGGCGATATCATTTCGACAGGTACGCCGCCGGGCGTCGGTATGGGGCTAAAGCCGCAACGCTATCTGGAAGGCGGAGAAGTCGTGCGCCTTGGCATCGACGGGCTTGGTGTCCAGACACAAAAGGTCAAACGCTACGCCACCTGACAGTCATTAGCGGGAATGTTGCGCTACGCCGCATCGCTGATCAACGCACCACGCGGCCCTGGCTTTCAACAGCCGGGGCGACCTTGTTCATGAACAAAGCTGGTTTCGCGGGCTATCACCAGAAATCGCGCATAGATTACATAAAACGAATTATGCGCCTTTTAACCTTACAAGAGCCATTCAGAACAGGGTTACAACAAATCCGGTGACGCCGACTTAGAACTTGGCCCCGTTCACCCCGCATTTGTTCACCAGCGCCACGCTTTGCTGTCCGGGCTGGCGAAGGCAAAACAGTGCGATCAGCTGAAGCTGAAATCGAAATGACACAATCACCCCGTCTGTCAGGCGACAGGTTGACACAGGCTTGCACGACGGTTTTGCTACAATCATGAGTTTAGCAATGAACACGACGCCATTTCTGGCCGCTGTTTTCGCTTTGTCTGCGGGTGCGGTTGCCGCCCAAGACGCGATCCTGACGGTTTCGGGTGCGGATTCCGCAACCACCTATAGCCATGATGACCTGATGGCCCTGCCCCAGCACCGCGTCGCCACGACGACCAGCGTCACCGACGGTGTTGTCGCGTTTGACGGCTTTTTGATCCGCGCCCTGCTTGGCGACGATCTGCCGGATGATGCCGTCGTCGTGGCCACTGCACTCAACGATTATCAGGTGGAAATACCGGTCACGGATTTCGCGCGTTACGATGTGATAGGTGCCTTGTCGATGGATGGTGAAACGCTTAGCCCGCGCGACAAAGGCCCGATCTGGATCGTCTATCCCCGCGACGATCACCCCGAATTGCAAGATATCCGCTATGATACCCGTTGGGTGTGGCAGTTGGTGTCGCTTCAGGTGCAATGACTGCGCCCGCAGCCAAGCTATCTGGTCCGAACTGGTCCCTTTACGCGCCTTTTCTGCCTGTCATCATCGTTTTTCTCGGCTCTTTGGTGTTTGCCTTTGCCAAATCATCCAGCCTCGAACGCGATATGCGTATCGCGGTGACGCAGAATATGCTGTGGGTCGTCAGTCAGACCCAGATGGAACTACACGCGCTTGGTCATGCCACCGCCTTGCCCGACCGGAACCCTGACCGGATCGCGCAAAGGTTTGATCTGACCATTTCCCGGTTGAACCTTTTGCGGCGCGGACCGCAGGCGCGCTATCTGGCCGACATCGGGCATCTTGCGACGGTCGAGGATATGACAAACGCCCTGCTGGCGCTGGACCCTATGGTTAACGGCCATAATGACCAACAACATGACGCGCTGTTTGCGCTGACTGACGCGCTGCATCCGCAGATCAACCGCATCGCCAATGACGTGATGATTACCGATTGGGACAGGGCGGCAGCGCGGCTGGATGCTTATCGCAGCACGCAGCAATTGATCATTCTGGCCGTGGTCGCCGCCTTTGTCGCGGCTTTGGCGGTTTCAGGGCTGTTGCTTTGGAAACAACGCCAGTTGCATCTGGCCGCATTGCAGACCCTGCGCACGACCAAGATGCTGGAACAGGAACGCGATGTCGCGCTGATGTACCGCGATTTTGCGGCCATCGTTTCGCATCAACTACGCACCCCGCTTAGCTTGATCGACAGCGCGATGCACCGGCTGGTGCGCCAAGGCGATGATGTGACAGCGCAGGATGTACTGGCGCGGCGCGCTATCGTGACCGAAGCGATCGGGCGGCTGACACGGCTGAGCGATACCGTGCTGTTGCTGGCGCGGCTGGATAATGCCCAGCTTGAGGCGGATTTTGCGCCGCTGTCGATGCAGGACGCAGCCCGCGCCATCCTGACCGAGGCGCAGGCCAACCACCCCGACCGCGCCTTGCGCCTGTCTTGTGCCGATGGTCCGGTGACTGCCATGGGCGATCTGCATCTGGTCAGTCACGTGCTGGAAAACCTTGTGTCAAACGCAATCAAGTTCAGCCCGCCGGATCGTGCCGTGGAATTGCGGGTCTTTGCGCAGGGCAAGGAAGTCGCCTGCGCTGTGACCGATCAGGGGCCGGGGATTGACCCTGCCGACCAGCCACATCTTTTCAGCCGCTATTATCGCGGCAAAACCAACAAGGAAGGCGCAGGGCTGGGTCTGGCGCTGGCCCGTTCTTTGGCCGAATTGCAAGGCGGCCGGATCGGTTTCAGGACGTGGCAGGGCAAAGGGTCTGTCTTTACGCTATGGCTACCGCGCGCATGAACCTGCAATGACCATACCGCCCCTGATCCTTTGCGCCGAAGATGAACCGCAGCTTTTGCGCGATATCTGCGACGAACTGCTCGCAGCAGGCTACCGCGTGGCACAAGCGCCGGACGGCACGGCACTGTTGCATCAGTTGGCGACCTGCACCCCCGATCTGGTATTGTGCGACATCATGATGCCCGGGCTGGACGGTTTCGACGTGCTGGCCCGTATGCGCCGCGACCATCCGCATCTGGCGCATGTGCCGCTGGTGTTCCTGTCGGCCCTGTCGATGACGGATGCCATTATCCGGGGCAAACGCGCGGGCGCGGATGATTACCTGACCAAGCCGATCAATTTCGACCTGTTGCTATCCACGATCGAGGCCCGCCTGCGCCAAAGCACGCAGGCCCGCGCAAGCATCACGCAGGCTGCGGGTATCGGGCGGCATCTGCTGGATCGGCTTAGCGTGGGTGTTGTGTTGTTCACACCGGATGGCACGTTATCCAGCGCCAACGCCGCCGCAGATCGTATCCTGTCGGATCATGACACACCCGTCGCCAGATCCCTGACCGAACCGGTGCGCCGTCTGGGTGCCCGCGCCCTTGCAGGCGATGAAGACAGCATTTCCCTGCTGCTGGACGACACCACAGGATGCATTGCCCAGCTTCACGCCTGCCCGCCCGATCCGGTGGCGGGCACACCTGCGATGGTGATGGTATTTCTGACGGGGCAGACCGCGCAGGGCCTGCTGTCCGCACAAGCGCTGCATACCCTGTTCGACCTGACCCCGACCGAAGCCCGCGTCGCGCGGCATCTGGCGTCAGGTCTGCGGCCCGACCAGATCGCGCAGGAACTGGGCATTGCCGCGACAACCGTCGCCTTTCACCTGCGCAACGCCTTTGCCAAGACCGGCACCCACCGGCAGGCCGATCTGGTGGCGCTGATGTTGTCGCTGCCTTTGCGCGATAAGGGCTGATCCCCTCTGTTCAGACGGGGCAAGGCCGGGGGCCACGCCCTATCATCCACGTAAATCACGCAAACGGATGCAGCAGGCGCATGGTCTGCGCGTCCACCCGACAAGAAAGATATGGATGATGTGGGATTTTTCCTTTCGGCGCGGCCTTGGCCTGATGATGCAGACCCTGCCCTTTATTCTATTGCGCATGGCCGTCTATTTCGGTGCGGCACTGGCTTATGTGCTGGTCACCGGCACGGGGGCGGGCATCGGCTGGGGTATTGGCGCGCTGGGTGATGACGGGTTTCGCGCCTCGGCCACGTTCTTTGGCGGGCTGGCGGGGTTCGGGATTGTTGCAATCGTCATGTATTGGCTGCGCGAATACATACTTTACATGGTCAAGGCCGGACATATCGCCGTCATGGTCGAATTGATCGACAACCGCCCGATGCCCGCAGGCCGCAGTCAGATCGGCCATGCACAGGCCATGGTGCGCGACCGTTTCAGCGAAGCCAGCGTGCTTTTCGCCATTGATCAGCTGATCAAGGGTGTGCTGCGGGCAATCACCGGATTGATCCGCGGCGTGTTCACGCTGCTACCGATCCCGGGTATCCGCCAGCTTGTCACGATCCTGCGCGCCTTCCTGCGTGTGGCGGTCGGGTTCATCGACGAGGTGATCCTTGCCTATGG
>PUNR01000023.1 GCA_003551805.1 Loktanella sp. | reverse complement strand
GCTTGCCTGCACCACCAGCCGGTTTGCCACCTGCACGTCGTGCTGCAGAACGGTTGCCACCGCCGCCGCCACCGCCAGCCCCGCGGCGACCACCGCCGCCACCGCCACCATTAGGGCGCTTTTTCTGACCGGGCATGATTTCCCATGGACGGCCCGATGCGACAGGAATGGTTTCCTTCATCGCTTTTTCGATATCCTGCAGCTCGATCATCTCATCGGGTGCAACCAAGGCGATAGCCGCCCCATCAGCGCCCGCACGGGCTGTCCGACCGATCCGGTGAACATAGTTTTCCGCCACATTGGGCAGGTCGTAGTTATAGACGTGGCGCACGCCGGGGATGTCGATGCCGCGGGCAGCAACGTCAGTGGCGACCAGCACGCGGACTTTACCGGCCTTGAACGCCTCGATCGCGCGTTCGCGCTGACCTTGGGATTTGTTACCGTGGATGGATGCGGCTGCAAACCCCTTGGCCTCCAAGGTTTTATACAGCTTTTCACAGCCATGTTTAGTGCGGCCAAAGACCAGCGCCAGTTCGTCCCGGTGCTTGTCCAACAGATCGACCAGCAGATCGGTTTTCGCGGCCTGAGCCACGAAATGCACCGATTGTGCGATCTTCTTGACGGCCTGCCCCGGAGGGTTGACCTGCACGCGCACGGCGTCGGTCAGATAGGCGTCAGCCAGTTCCGACATCAGTTTCGGCATGGTGGCCGAGAACATCATCGTCTGACGTTCTTTCGCCAGCAAAGGTGCGATCCGGCGCAGGGCATGGATGAATCCCATGTCCAGCATCTGGTCGGCCTCGTCCAGAACCAGATAAATCGTCTCGTCCAGACGCACGGCACGGCGGTCCAGAAGGTCGATCAACCGGCCCGGTGTCGCCACCAGCAAGTCCACACCACCCGCCAGACGCTTGGTCTGCGCGGTGATCCCTGCCCCGCCGACCACAAGCGCCACTTTCAGATGGCTGCCTTTGGTATAGGCGGTCAGGTTGTCGGCGATCTGTTTGGCCAGTTCGCGTGTCGGTGCCAGCACCAGACCGCGCACGGCCTTGGGGTTGGGTTTTACACCCGCCTTCATCAGCGCGTGAATCATTGGCAGCCCGAAGGCCGCAGTTTTCCCGGTGCCGGTCTGGGCAAGGCCCATCACGTCACGGCCATTCATTGCATGCGGGATTGCCTGCGTCTGAATGGGTGTCGGGTCGGTGATGCCTTGTTCCTTGAGAACGGCAATAAGTCGGGGCGCGAGGCCCAGCATGTCAAAATCCATCTAGGATATCCTGTCTTTCAGCGGACCTGAGGCCCGCGCATATGGGTTTGACCCATGGGCGTATCCCAAAGGTCGTAGCAAGGTTGCGCCATATGCTGACTGCCTGAACCGCATTGTCCGGGCGCCGATGTGGCGCGGGACCCCTGCGTGATCTGGGAACCTGAAAATAAACCGATGCCTTGCAACAGACCAATCATGGTCCTGCTCTGCTCACGCGGCAGCTTGCATCTGTTGGGGGCTAGATGGTCTGTCGCGCGACCGATGTCAAGCCTTACCCAGCGCACTGGCAAAAACCACACAATGCCAAAACCATGATGTCACGCGATGCTGCGGATTTACTTGGCTTTGACACATCATGTAGTAATGACCGGATAACTAGTCGAAGGGATGTCAGCGTGGCGCATATTATCGTTGTGGGGAACGAAAAAGGTGGCGCCGGTAAATCCACCGTGTCGATGCATGTGGCCACAGCGCTGGCGCGCATGGGCCACAAGGTGGGTGTCCTTGATCTGGATTTGCGGCAGAAAACGCTGGCGCGTTATCTGTCCAACAGGGCTGAATATCTGGCGAAATCCGGGCTTGATCTGCCCTCGCCCAGCTATCACGACCTGCCAGAGGTCGATCAGGACAGCCTGAAACCAGGCGAAAATGCCTTTGACCGGCGGCTGTCGCTGGCTGTGGCGCGGTTGGAACCTGACAGCGACTTCATCCTGATCGATTGCCCCGGTTCGCACACAAGGCTAAGTCAGGTTGCCCATTCGCTGGCCGATACGCTGATTACCCCGTTGAACGACAGTTTTGTAGATTTCGACCTGCTGGCCCATGTCGACAGCGAAGGCGAAGAAATCACCAGCCCCTCGGTCTATTCAGAGATGGTCTGGAACGCCCGCCAATTGCGTGCACAGGCGGGATTGAAACCGATTGACTGGGTCGTGGTCCGCAACCGGATGGGTGCGCAAGCGATGGTCAACAAAGAGAAAATGCAGCGTGTGATCGAAAAGCTGGCGCGCCGGATCGGGTTCCGCACCGCACCCGGTTTCAACGAACGCGTGATTTTTCGGGAATTGTTTCCTCGTGGGCTAACTTTGCTTGATCTGCGCGATACGGGGGTGAAGGGGCTGAACATTTCCAATGTCGCTGCACGGCAGGAATTGCGCGATCTGATCAAGGCGCTCGATTTGCCGGGGGTGAAGTTAAACTTCTGACATCCGCCTGCGCACCATGTAAGACCGCCCCAAACCTAAAACGTGAAGGAGCATTCTGTGCCAGGATTGTCATTACCCAACCGCTATACGCCCCTGATCCTTGCCGGCAGTTTCGCAGGGGTCAGCGCAGCGTTGGCATTGTGGTATCCGGGGTTCTGGATCGCCTTTGTCATCTTGGCAGCGTTGACCCTGCTGGGCTTTTACGACCTGCGCCAACAGCGCCATTCCATTCTGCGCAACTATCCGATCATGGGCCATCTGCGGTTCCTGTTTGAAGGGATCAGACCGGAAATCCGGCAGTATCTGATCGAAAGTGATCAGGATGAACAACCTTTCAGCCGCGAACAGCGGTCCTTGGTGTATCAACGCGCCAAAGGCGCCGAAGACAAACGCCCTTTCGGGACGCAGGAAAAGGTATACGAGGCGGGTTATTCATGGCTGACCCATTCGGTCCAACCGGTGCATTTCACCAACACCGATTTTCGCGTCAGGATCGGCAATCAGGCGTGCAAACAGCCCTACGATGCATCGCTTTACAACATTTCCGCGATGAGCTTTGGGGCGCTGTCAGCCAATGCGATCCTTGCGCTGAACACCGGTGCCAAGATGGGCAATTTCGCCCATGACACCGGCGAAGGTGGGATCAGTCGCTATCATCGGCAGGCGGGCGGCGATCTGATCTATGAAATCGGGTCGGGCTATTTCGGTTGCCGCGACGATGACGGCCGGTTCAGCCCTGACAAATTCGCCGAACAAGCCGCCGACGCGCAGGTCAAGATGATCGAGCTGAAGCTGAGCCAAGGCGCCAAGCCCGGCCATGGCGGAATGCTCCCCGCGTCGAAAATCACGCCCGAGATTGCCGAGGCGCGCGGCATCCCCATGGGGCAGGATTGTGTATCCCCCGCCGCACATCCCGAATTTTCCAATCCGGTCGAGATGATGGAATTCATCGGTCGCCTGCGCGATCTGTCGGGGGGTAAGCCTGTCGGGTTCAAGCTGTGCATCGGGCACCGGCGCGAATTCATGTGTATCGTCAAGGCGATGCTGCACACAGGCATTGTTCCTGATTTCATCGTTGTTGATGGCAGCGAAGGTGGCACCGGTGCCGCGCCTTTGGAATTTGCCAATCATGTCGGCATGCCCTTGGTCGAGGGGCTGACCTTTGTCCACAACACGCTGCGTGGTGCGGGCCTGCGCGAACAGGTCAAGATCGGCGCGGCAGGCAAGATCGTCAGCGCCTTTGATATCGCCCGTGCGCTGTCGATCGGGGCGGATTGGTGCAATTCGGCGCGGGGCTATATGTTTGCCGTGGGCTGCATTCAGGCGCAGGCCTGCCATACCAACCACTGCCCTGTCGGTGTCGCAACCCAAGACCCTTTGCGCCAACGCGCGCTGGATGTCGGCGACAAGTCAAAACGGGTGGCGCGATTCCATGACAATACGCTGAAAGCTTTGGGCGAAATGGCGGGGGCTGCGGGCCTGACTGACCCGACCAACTTCGAGCCCTATCATTTCATGACACGGCGTGGCGACGGCCAGATGACCGAAGCGAACGACGTCTACACCTATCTGCGCAAAGGGTTCCTGCTGGACGACGGCGACGACAACCCGATCTACCGCGAACGCTGGGCGCGGGCGAACGCGCACAGCTTTGTCCCACCGGAAGGGCGCTAGTCGCGCCCTTTTTCCTGCCCCGGTAACGTCTTGCCGGTCACACGCACCAACATGCTGATGCGCGGGATGATACCGGTTTCAGACCGGGATCTGGTGCGCAGCACCGGCGTGTTTTCCGACGCACCAGCCCGGCTTTCGCGCAGCACGATGTAAAGACCGCTAGCGATGATGATACCGGCACCAATGGCCGTATTCATGTCGATCAATTCGCCAAAGAACAGAAACCCGAAGATCGTGGCCCAGATGATCTGGCTGTATTGCATCGGCGCGATGATCGCGGCCTCGCCCGCCTGATAGGCGGAAATAATCATCCGGCTTGCGATCCATGCAAAGACAGCGATGATCCCCATCATGCCCAGATGTTCGATAGGCATCGGTTCATAGATGAACGGCAATGCCGCCGCCATGACCACAAAGTTCAGCGCCATCGGGTAAAGCAGCATGACGACGGGCCGTTCCTCTGACCCGATCTTGCGCACGATGATCGACGCAATCGACCCACCGACCGCCGCCAGCAGCGCCGCCAGATGCCCGATGGACAGTTCCGCCGATCCCGGTCGCAACACGACCAGCACGCCGATCAACCCCACGACCACTGCCGCCCAGCGCCGGATGCGGACCTTTTCGCCCAAAACCGGAATAGCCAGCACCGTTATCAGCAAGGGGGACGCGAACAGGATCGTATAGACCTGCGCCAAAGGCAGGACCGAAAACGCATAAAACGCCGTAAATCCTGTGATCACCGTCGCCACAGCGCGTGTCAGCATCCACCAAGGATGGATCGGCACCAAAGTCCCCGGCTTGCTGTCGCGCATTAACGTGAAGGTCGCCAAAGGAAAGCTAAGCAAGACCGAGAAGAACACGATCTGCACCGGCGAGTATATCCCGCCAAGGATTTTCACCACGACGTCATGCGTGGCGAAAACGCCAAAAGCGGCCAAAGCGATCAGCGCACCTTTGGCGTTCGGTGTCATATTACAGGCTTTCGTCAAGCGCAGACAGGATCACATCGCCCATCTGCGTGGTGGACAATGGCGTGCCACCTTCCGGCCCCATCAGATCAGCCGTGCGCGCGCCGTCAGCCAGCACTTTTTCAATCGCGGCTTCCAGACGGTCAGCCTCTGCCCCTTGGTCAAAGGAATAGCGCAGCGCCATAGCGAACGACAGGATACAGGCAATCGGGTTCGCCTTGCCCTGACCGGTGATATCGGGGGCCGAACCGTGCACCGGTTCATACATCGCCTTAGGCCGGCCATTCGCCATCGGCAGGCCAAGCGACGCGGACGGCAACATGCCCAAAGACCCTGTCAACATCGCGGCACAATCGGACAGGATATCGCCGAACAGGTTGTCGGTATAAATCACGTCAAACTGCTTGGGCGCACGGACCAGCTGCATGGCGCCATTGTCGGCGTACATGTGGGACAGTTCAACCTCGGGGTAATCGCGATGCACCTCGGTCACGACATCGCGCCACAGGATGCCGCTTTCCATCACATTGGCTTTTTCCATGGAACACAGCTTTTTGCCGCGCTTCATTGCCAGATCAAACGCCGCGCGCGCGCCGCGTTCGATTTCTGCCTCGGTATAGCGCTGGGTGTTGATGCCCACGCGCAGATTGTCTTCCATATGGATGCCGCGGGGTTCGCCAAAATACACGCCCGACGTCAGTTCGCGCACGATCATGATATCCAGACCAGCCACGATATCGCGCTTGAGCGACGAAAAATCCGCCAGCGCGTCAAAGCATTGCGCGGGGCGCAGATTGGCGAACAGATCCATTTCCTTGCGCAGACGCAGCAGACCACGTTCAGGTTTGACGCTGAAATCCAGGTCGTCGTACTTCGGCCCACCAACGGCCCCCAGCAATACGGCATCGACCGATTGCGCCTTGGCCATCGTATCGTCATGCAATGGCACGCCGTGTTTGTCATAGGCGGCACCACCTACCAGATCTTCTGACACGTCAAAGGTCAGGTCGCGCTTGGCACCGAACCAGTCGATGATGCGCTTGACCTCGTTCATGACCTCGGGGCCGATGCCGTCACCGGCGAGGATCAGAAGGGATGGGTTGGCCATGGTGTTATCCTTGCAAAAATATGTTGCCTTGGCGTAACGCGACGCGCGCAAAGGTTCAAGATACCAGAGGCCGCAAGCCTGCCGCCAAAAGATCCCAGACACGCCTGATCCGCGGTGTCTGGCGCATCGCCTCGTGCGCGGTCAGCCATACGGGCAGCACGGGCAGCGGCATACCGATGTCGATTTCACTGACCAGCGGATCATCCCGCCCGACACCCGCCTGCGCAAAACCAATTCCGCAGCCCGCGCGCACCAATTCCCAATAGGCGATATTGTCGTCGCAACGGGTTTTGAAAAAGTCACGATCCACAGTGATTCCCGCTGCGCGAAAGCCCTCGATAATCTCTGGGTTGGCGTCGAAACCGACGAAATCGTGCTGCAACAGGTCAGCGCCGGATTGCGGGGTACCACGATCGGCCAGATAGGATTTCGCAGCAAAAACCGCCAGTTCGATATCACCGATATGCTGGGTCACCAGATCAAGCTGGGTCGGGCGATACATGCGCACCGCGATATCGGCTTCGCGGTACAAAAGGTTGCGGCTGTCATCACTAGGCACCAATTCAATCGCGATCTGCGGTTCGAGTTTGCGGATGCCTGCGATGATCGGCGGCAAATGCAGGGCAGATGTCGACACGCTGGCGGTGATCCGCACGGTCCCCGCAAGGCTTGCCTGCCGCCCTGCCGCTGTCAGCGCGATCCGTTGCACGGCATCACGCATCACACTGGCGGGCTGCACAAGCGCGGCACCGATATCAGTCAGCGCAAGGCCCCGCGGCTGGCGGTGAAACAATTCCGCCCCCAGCTGCTGTTCGATCTGTTTGATCTGGCGCCCAAGCGTTGGCTGGCTGGTCCCTAACAGGCGTGCCGCCGCCGACAGGCTGCCTGTTTCCGCGACAGCCAGAAAAGCCTGCACAAGGGACCAGTCGAGGGATGGCAGCTTATTCATTCAAAAATGAATACATGATATCCGCATTCTGGCAATATCCTGATTTTTCTGAATGGGCGAGGATGACGCTATCACCAGCAGGAGTTTACGATGCCCCAGACAGTCCTGATCCTTGGCCCATCCGGCAAGATCGGCAGCCACACCGCAGAGGCGTTCTGGAACGCGGGCTGGACGGTACGCCTTTTCAACCGTGCGACGGATGACATGACACAGGCCGCCATGGGCTGTGATGTGATCGTCAACGGGCTGAACCCGCCCGCCTATTATAAATGGGAGGTGACAATTCCCGCCATCACTGCGCAGGTCGTCGCCGCAGCCAAGGCTAGCGGTGCGACCGTCATCATCCCCGGCAACATCTACAATTACGGCAATCAACCCGGCGTGCTGGATGAAGAAACGCCGCATCTGGCGACCACCCGCAAAGGCCGCGTGCGGATTGCGATGGAACAAACCTATCGCGATGCAGGCGTGCAGACGATCGTGCTGCGCGCAGGCAATTTCATCGACCCCCACGGCAATGGCGATATCATGCAGATGTTCATTCTGCGCGACATCGCAAAAGGCAGGATCACCTATAGCGACAGCCCCGATATCATGCAGACCTATTGCTATGTGCCTGACTGGGCACGCGCCGCGGTCATGCTGGCCGATAAGCGCGCAGATCTGGCGCAGTTTGAAGATGTCCCCTTTCCGGGCCATACCTTTACCGTCAGGGATATGGCTGCACATTATCAGGCGCAGGGCAGACAGGTCAGGCTGACGGCTTTTCCATGGTGGCTGATCACACTGCTTGCGCCCTTGTGGCCAATGGCGCGCGAATTGCGGGAAATGCGCTATCTTTTCGCCATGTCGCACCAGATCAGCGGCGAAAAAGTTGCAAAATTGCTACCCGACTTCAGGCCCACCGATCTGGAAAAGGTGATGGACAGCACGCTAGCGACGGATATCCACCCAGACAAGGTGGTGAACACCCGCCGCCAGACCGCCCTCGCCCCATGATGCGACGGCGGCATCTGTCACCTGCCAGTTTCGCGACGGCAGAACATAGCTGACCCGTAACATACCAATCCCGCGGTCGGTCCAGTCTGCGGTGGGTTGGCCAGGCAGCGGGTCTTGCAGCAATGGATGCGTCAGAAAGGCAGCCATCGCAGCGCGGTCCCCGTCACCTGCTGCGGGGTCAAGGTTGGCATTGCCCGCAATCACGAAACGATCCGGCAACGGGCCGTACTGCCCGTCCAGCACCAGTTCCCAAAGGCGCAATTCATCGCGGTTGCGCAAGACGTTGCGCCGTTCTGCCCCATCAAAAGCCGGTGGTGTTGCCGACGACACCATGATCGCGAATGGCGGCGCGCCTGGTGGCTGGATCGGCACGATCCAATGGGCGGTGGTGGACAGCCGATGGACATCCAGCACCGCGTCAGGAAAGAAACTTTGTCCGTCCTGTATCGGTAGCACCGCACCCGGCAGGTCGCGCCATAACAGCGCGGACAAGTCCATCACCCCGCCCGTATCCACCGCAAAGCGCGACAGAATCGCGAGGCCACCCTGCCCGCTGAACCGGCCAAAGCCCTGCGCATCACGCGCTTCGCCCAAGCGGCCATTCTGGTCCATGTCCAGCCCCGTGGGCATGCCCGTATTGGGGCGGCGTGCAAAGCGATAGGGGTATGGCGGATCGAACAGCGCGGCAAAGGCCGCCAGTGCCAGACCGTCCAGATCATAGTCGAAATCAGTCAGCACCAGCACATCGGGGTTCACGTCAGCCACCACAGCTGCAATCGCGCCGATCTGTGGATCATCCCCGCGCATCAGATCGCGCAAAAGCAATCCCGGGCCATCCCGGCTTAACGGGGCGGCATAGGTCGCGATGCGTATTGTGTCGGCTGTCGCGGCAAACGCCCACAATGCAAGGATCAGCGCGTACCCAAAGACCCCACCGCAGCGCGCATGCGCCCTTTTTCGCGCTGCATTTCGATCATATCCGCAACGCGTGCCAGCGCGACACCGCGCATCAGGATACTTGCAGGCAGAAACGCCCATGTTGTCACCGTCCAGATCAAGGTCTGCTGGTTTTCCAGATTGATCAGCGACCCGAAAGATCCGACCAATTGCAAAACCGCTGGCACAACAAATGGCAGCAAAACACCTAAGATAATGTTAACGCGCCCGTCGCGGCGCAGCCGTTGGACCACATCGCCGCCAGCGGTCGGGTCGAATTGGGGCAGGTTCACCCAGACATTGAACGGCACATCAGGCCGCGGCCAGCGTTGCATCCGCAACAACACGATGAACCCGATGATCGAGATCATGGCGATCAGATAGCTGATCCCCGCCGCGCTGCGCACCAATTCAATCTGAAGCGGCGTGGCCGTTTCAGGCAGGATCAGCCCCATCAACCGCACGGGTGAATAAGGAAAATCTATCGCCCCCGCCATCTGTGTCCCGGTTTGCTGCACGAAAAGCGTCATTGCGGACGGATCATTCGCGCCACGGAAAATCATCGTCACACTTAGCACGATGGCAAACAATCCGGAAAACCGGGCACGGTTGAACGGTGGGGCCGCGCGGAATTCGACTAGGCTGGGGCTGACCGCAAGATATTCGGCCAAGGTGAAGATCGCAGCAAAAACTGCGACGAGCGCCAGAATTTGCAACCCGTCACGGGTGACGGCATCCAACAAGGCCGCTGGCATCAGCACCATGATCAGGACCAGCCCAGCCCTGACACTTGCCGCTGGCAATCTTGCTAACACAGTCTCAGTCCCCAACCTTGGCCGCTTGGCGCGGCACTTACGTATATTGTATGGTGACCGCACCCGATCTGGCGTCTCACACGGACAATCATGGCGCTTGCGAAATGGTTAATTCAACACGCAGCAGATGATTTAGCAGTTAAGAACCCAACATAATGCCGTGATGATGCATCAATGCAACCATCACAAAGGCGTTATTTCTTTGCTGGAAAGCAAAGACCGCAGCGTGCTGCGGTCTTTGTTGTGGCTAACCGTCAGACCCACGGGCGTTCGGCGCTGGCCTTTGCCTCGAACCCGGCGATAGCGTCGGCTTTTTCCATCGTCAGTCCGATGTCATCCAACCCGTTCATCAGGCAATGTTTCTTGAAACTATCCACCTCGAAATGGAACACATCGCCATCGGATGATGTGATGGTCTGGGCTTCCAGATCCACCTCGATCCGCGCGTTGGACCCTTTTTCGGCGTCTTTCATCAGCACATCGACCTGTTCCTGCGGCAGCGTGATCGGCAGGATGCCGTTCTTGAAGCAGTTGCTATAGAAAATATCCGCATAGCTGGGCGCGATCACGCAGGTGATGCCGAAATCGGCAATCGCCCAGGGCGCGTGTTCACGGCTGGACCCGCAGCCGAAGTTTTCGCCCGCGACAAGGATTTGCGCGTCGCGATATTGCGGCTTGTTCAGCACGAAATCAGGAATTTCGTTGCGATCATCGTCATAGCGCATCTCGTCGAACAGGTTCACGCCAAGGCCCGACCGTTTGATGGTTTTCAAGAATTGCTTTGGGATGATCATATCGGTGTCGATATTGACCAAAGGCATGGGCGCTGCGATGCCGCTGAGTTGGGTGAACTTTTGCATTACATCATCTCCCGCACGTCGGTCAGTTTACCGGTGATCGCTGCTGCTGCCGCCATCGCGGGCGACATCAGGTGGGTGCGACCGCCGCGACCCTGCCTGCCTTCAAAGTTGCGGTTGGATGTGGCCGCGCAGCGTTCGCCCGGTGCCAGCTGGTCGGGGTTCATCGCAAGGCACATAGAACAACCGGCAAGCCGCCATTCAAAACCGGCGTCGATGAATATCTGCGCCAGACCTTCTTCTTCAGCCTGCGCACGGACAAGGCCCGATCCGGGAACAACCATCGCGCGCAGCCCGTCTTTTTTCTTTTTGCCCTTCAGGATCGCGGCAGCAGCGCGCAAATCCTCGATCCGGCCATTGGTGCAGGACCCGATGAACACCGTGTCGATAGTGATATCGGTCAACGGCGTGCCCGGCGTCAGCGCCATGTAATCCAGTGAACGCTGGGCTGCACCGACCTTGCCGCCAGTGAAACTGTCGGCGGCGGGCACGGATGCGGTGATCGGCAGCACGTCTTCGGGCGATGTGCCCCATGTCACGACGGGTGCGATATCTTCGCCTTTCAGCGTCACAACCTTGTCGAAATGCGCGCCTTCGTCAGTGAACAGGGTTTTCCACCATGCCACGGCTGCTTCCCATTGGGCACCTTTGGGGGCGTGTGGGCGGCCTTTGCAGTATTCGAACGTCTTTTCGTCGGGCGCGATGATGCCTGCGCGCGCGCCACCTTCGATCGCCATGTTGCAGACGGTCATCCGCCCTTCCATGCTCAGATCGCGGATCGCTTCACCGCAATATTCAATCACATGGCCGTTGCCGCCAGCGGTGCCGGTGGCGCCGATGACGGACAGGGTGATGTCCTTGGCGGTAACACCGGGGCGCAGTTTGCCGGTGATCTCGACCTTCATGTTCTTGGATTTCTTCTGGATCAGCGTTTGTGTGGCCAGCACATGTTCGACCTCGGATGTACCGATGCCATGCGCCAACGCGCCGAACGCCCCATGCGTCGCGGTGTGGCTGTCACCACAGACCACGGTCATGCCGGGCAAGGTCCAGCCCTGTTCAGGGCCGACGATATGCACGATGCCTTGGCGGACATCGGACACAGGATAGTAATGGATGCCGAATTCCTTGGCATTGGTGTCAAGGGCCGCGACCTGAATGGCGCTGTCTTCGGTCATGTTCTTGGGGTCGTTGCGGCCAGCGGTCGTGGGGACGTTATGGTCCGGCACAGCGATGGTCTTGTCGGGTGCATGCACACCACGGCCCGCCATCCGCAGACCTTCAAAGGCTTGCGGGCTGGTAACTTCGTGCACCAGATGGCGGTCGATATACAAAAGGCAGGTGCCGTCTTCGGCCTCGTGGGCTACATGGGCATCCCAGATTTTATCGTAAAGCGTCTTGGGGGACATTGTCCTCTCCCGTACTTGAAATTGCGGTGAATTGCAGACGTGCGGAAACGGCAGGCGTCAGCCCCGTGCAAGGACCGAGCAGGTCGCACCGTAAAACCGCCAAGGCAGGCGGGCGCGGTCATCCATGTCAAAAACCTGTTTCATGCCGCTTCAGATACACCTTGGCCCGCATTCCCGCAAGGGCAGCCACACTTGCCAGACACAAAGGCCCGTGCGACAGTTCAAGACCACCCCTTGATCGGACACCGATGGCCAACCAAGACCCGCAACCCGAACTAAGCGCCCAGCAAATCCAAGAGATTGTGTCGATCGGCACAGACATCTTTTCGCAGGTGCAGATTTTCGCGATCGGGCTGCTTCGGCCTTGGAACCTGTACCAGATCGGGATTGTGATCGTGGTGTTTGCGCTGGCGCATGTGCTGCGCGCCGTACTCGGGCCTACGATCCGCGATTGGATGGCATCGCGCGAGAACTGGCCAAAATGGCGGATGCGTATCCTTGCCGTGATCCACCAACGGCTGCGAGCGATCTTTTTCGTCGTCCTGATCTGGCTCGTGATCGCGTTCATGCGCGAATATACATGGCCAAGCCGGAGCTATCTTCTTAGCATCGTTGGCACGCTTGCGTTTGCATGGCTGGTAATCGCCTTTGCCACGCGGCTGATCAAAAGCGTGCCGTTGCGTCGTACAATTCGCTATGGCGCCTGGGTTTATGTGACGCTGTATATTCTTGGCGTGGTCGATCAAGCAGAGCAGGTGCTGGACAATATCGGGTTCAGGCTGGGTGATATCCGTTTCACATTGCTCTTGCTGATCCAGTCGCTTGTTATTCTGACGCTGCTTCTGGCCCTTGTCAGGTTTGTCATGCGGACAACGACACGCAAGATCACCAGCAATCAGGAAATCAGCCCATCCATGCAGGTGTTGCTGATCAAGGCGGTGCAGATCGGGCTATATGCCACAGCGTTTTTCGTTGGTGTGCGCGCGCTGGGGATTGATCTGACAGGATTGGCCGTGTTGTCCGGCGCGATTGGTGTGGGGCTTGGTTTCGGCCTGCAAAAGGTGGTGTCGAACCTTGTGTCGGGTGTCATCATCCTGCTGGATAAATCGATCAAGCCCGGCGATGTCATCAGCCTTGGCGATACCTTTGGCTGGATCAATTCGCTGGGTGCGCGCTATGTGTCTGTCGTCACCCGGGACGGGCGCGAATATCTGATCCCGAACGAGGATCTGATCACCGGGCAAGTCGTCAACTGGTCGCATTCAAATGAATTCGTGCGGCTGGATATCCATTTCGGCACCTCTTACACCGATAACCCGCACGAGGTCCGCAAGATCGCGATTGCTGCGGCGCAAAGCGTGGACCGCGTGCTGAAATCGCGCCCGACCGTGTGTCATATCGTGGGCTTTGGTGACAGTTCCGTTGATTACATCCTGCGGTTCTGGATCAGCGACCCGACCGGCGGGCTGACCAATATCCGTGGCAATGTGTTTCTGGCTTTGTGGGATGCTTTTGCCGAAAACGGCATCAGTATTCCGTTCCCGCAGCGCGAAGTGAAGGTTCTGAACGACAAGGTAGCAGAGGATGGCGGGAACTCTTGGAAATCCAAGGCGTTGCGCGTAGGTGATACAGAGAATTAGAAAAACACCGAAAGGACAGACATGCAGTTCCAACTTAACACCGATTCGAGCATTCAGGGCGACGATCGTCTGGCCGAAATAGCCGAAACCATCGTGACCGGCGCGCTGGGGCATCTGACCGGCCGTCTGACACGGGTCGAGGTTCATATTGTCGATGTGAATGCCGCAAAAGGCGGGTCCGACGATATCCGCTGCACGGTCGAAGGTCGCCCCGAGGGCATGCAGCCGCAGACAGTCACGCACAACGATGCCGATGTCGAAAAAGCGCTGCGTGGCGGTGCCAAGAAACTGCGCGCCCTACTGGACAGCGAGTTCGGTAAGCTTGGGCGGCGCTGATCGCCTGCAAGCAGGCGAGCCTCCGGCGGGGATATTTATACTCTGACGATGCGACGGGTTGGCTATAGACCGCCGATGCGGCGGATCAGGGCCACGATGTCATCCACGCCCTGCCCGCTGCGCAGACTGGCGAATACAACTGGCAGATCGCCGCGCATTCTTGCGGCGTCTGCGGCCATCACGTCAAGCGAGGCACCGACATAGGGTGCCAGATCAATTTTGTTGATCACCAGAATATCGGATCGCGTGATTGCAGGGCCACCCTTGCGCGGGATGTCTTCACCAGCCGCTGTGTCGATCACATAGATCGTCAGGTCCGCCAGTTCAGGGCTGTAGGTCGCGGATAGATTGTCACCGCCGCTTTCGATCAGGATCAGGTCAAGATCGGGGTGACGGGCGCGCATTTCAGCGACCGCAGCAAGGTTGATCGACGCATCTTCGCGGATTGCCGTATGCGGGCATCCGCCGGTTTCCACGCCCATTACGCGGTCGGCGGGCAGGATCTGCATCCGCATCAAGGCTTCGGCATCTTCTTGTGTGTAGATGTCATTGGTGATGACACACAGGCTGATTTCATCCTTCAAGCTACGCGCCAGTGCCGCCGTCAGCGTGGTTTTACCCGCGCCGACAGGACCGCCGATACCAATGCGCAAGGGGCCGTGGGGGGACATGGTGTGACCTTTCATCAGGACCGGAAAATCCGGGAATATTGCTGTCTGTGCTGCATCGACGCGGTATCGACCGCGAAAGTGGCGCTGCCGATATCGTCGAGGCTGGCGCGTGTCGCATCGGCCCCGATGGTTACGCACAACGGCGCAAGGTTGGCCAGAATGCGCTGCGCATCGGTCTGGCCCAGAGGCATCAGGCGTTGGGCAGCTTGCACCAGATTGCTGGCAAAGGCTTGCAGCCAAAGCTGCGCCACGGGCTGGACCGGCAGGTCAATCAGCCGCGCGGCACGGCCCACGGCCACCGGATAGGCCATATCGGGCAGGTCAATCTGCCAGATCGCGCGGGTCGTCGCGGCAAAGGCAGCACCTTGTTGCAATGTCTCCATCCGGCGTTCGACGCTGGGGGCAAGCGCTGCGGCCAGTTCCGCGACAGGTGTCACATCCTCGGCCCCGTATGCCGCACAAAGCAGGATCGCATCACTGCGCCCGGCGCCGTGGGTCAGCACATCAGCCAGCCAGTCGGCCAGACCCGCACCGTCGCGGATATCGCCGCGCCCGATGGTGCGTTCCAACCCATGCGACCATGCAAAAGCCCCCACCGGATAAGCAGGCGATAACCATTGCGCAAGCGTCAGAAGTGCCGCGTCACGCATGTGAATGGCTGTGGTCATGCCCCATCGTGCGGCCGTGGCCGTAGGCGCCACCTTCGGGCGTGAAAGGCCCGTCGAAATCAGTCACCACCGCGCCCAGCTGTTCCAGCATGGCGCGCATCACCTTTTCACGTTGCACAATCAACGCATCCGGCCCGATCGCACAGGGCGCATGGCGGTTGCCGATATGCCATGCCAGACGTGCCAGATCGCCGGTGACGCGCATCAGCGCCTCGTCCGCGGCTTTGACCGCGATCTGGCGTCCGTCCTCTAGCACAAAGACATGGCCCGCATCGACAGACGTTGTTTGTGCCAGATCGACGATAAACGGCAGCCCGTCGTCGCTGACCAACTGTTTGCGGCGCAGGATGCGCGCGTCATAGGTCAGGCTGATGCACCCTGCGACCGGACCATGCGCATGGGAATGAACCTTCAGGGCACGGGCAGTCATTCGTCTGGCCCCACAGCGGTGATCGACAGGATCACATATTCATCGACATATTCGTCATCGTCGCTGGTAACAGAGGCCAGATAGGCAAAGCCGAGTTCGGGCAGGTAATGCAGCCCCTCGACCTCGCGGTAATCGGCGCCGGCATAGACCAGTTCACCCGGAATGACCGTGTAGCTGCATGCACCAAAGGTCATCTGCTGTGGCTGACCCCAACTGGCGGTGATCTTTTCTTCGTCACTGCCGCCGACCAACGCCCTCGTGCGCCAGACAGCGCCGGGGGCGGGCACCGGCATGGCATCGGCTGCAACAGGATAGGTATAGATCAAGGTCGTGTCCGGCTCTGGTTTGCCGTTGTAAAGCTCGGACAGTTCCAGAATATAAACGCCCTGCCCCAACAGGCTGCGATCTGCAAAGTCATCGTCATATGTGACGGTCAGCTCGACCATATGGGGGGCGATTTTACGGTAGGTTTCGACCGCACCGTCATCTGCCATCAGGCGGATACCGTTGGCCAGATCATCCGCGACCGGACATGCGGCCCAAGCGGGCGCAGACAGACAGGACAGCACCAATATTCTGTAAATCATAGACACCTCGCCAGTTTTACCAAAACGCTAGCAAGGATTGGCGGGCCTGTCATCCCGCGTGGGCGGGCGCTGCGCAACATCTGCGCAGCGCGTCCCGCTAGACGTCGCGGCGTGACAGGATCAACTCGAATGCCTGTGAACGGGTCAGGCCGGCTGCTTGCAGCGTGG
>PUNR01000409.1 GCA_003551805.1 Loktanella sp. | reverse complement strand
CAGGCAGCGCCCAGCGCGCGGGCATTGTTGCCGATACTGCCGCTTTCGACGACAGGCAGGATCAGGCCGCGGGTGTCTTCGAGCAATATAGCCTGCCTGATTTTTTCAACCAGCCTGTCGCGGATGGCGATGGGAAAGGCACCGTCAATCACGATCGCCTCAAAGTCGATGACAGCGCAGGTCGACAGGCTGGCCTTGGCAAGTTCGCCCGCCGTCTGGTCCAGCCAAGGGTCCACAAAATCGGCCAGATCTTTCCAGCTGCCGCTGTCTTGCCACAGCGTGATCGGGTTATGCCCCGCGTCGCGCAATTGTGTTTCCAGCGTATTGATCGAGGCACGGTCCACCAGCTGTCGGCTTTCCCCGTCAGGCCCGATGCTGCGCAGCGACCCCAAGGCGCCGGCGTTGCCTTGCCGCCCCTCATAGACCGAATTGTTCAGGACGATCCCGCCACCGACAAAGGCACCGACAAAGAAATAGGCGTAGTCACGGAATTGCTTGCCGCGCCCGAAAAGATGTTCGGCCTGACAAGCGGCTGTCGCATCGTTGATGACCGACACCGGCAAGTCGGTGAACCGCGCAAGTTCGCGTCGGAAATCAATATCTTTCCATGACTGGAATTCCGCTGCGGGCGGTCCGGTCAGGTCGTGCCAGTTCCAAAGGTCGAAAGGTGCGGCTATCCCGATGCCGCAGATTTTGGCCAGATCGCTGCTTGGCAATTCAGCAGCGGCCGCCGCAAGTCCGGCCTGCACAAAGTTAAAAACTTCGCGCGGCAGCGGATGTGGATAGGTCAGTTGGCGGTGCAGTCGGATGCCACCGGTGAAATCCATCAGCAGGAAATCCGCAGACCTGCGCCCGATCTTGATACCGATGGCGTAAACACCGCCAGCAGCCAGCATCATTGGCACCGACGGTTTTCCCACCTTTCCGCGCACCGGTTTGCCGCGCATCAACAGCCCGTCAGATTCCAGTTTGCGCAAGATTGCAAAGATGGTGGGCGCAGACAGATTGGACAAACGCGCAAGATCAGGGGCGGTAAGCGCTTGATGGCGCTGCAGCAGCGACAAAAGCAGACGTTCGTTGTGATCGCGCACACCTTTCTGGCTAAGCCCCGTACTGATTGATCTGACCAAGCCGTCGTCCATGCCCGCACCTTAACCATTTGCCCTACCATGACTACCTGCCCCTAATAAGTTAGTAAAGTTAATTAATTAATTGACAGATCATTGCGAATCCCTTCTTTTGTCAGGTGTTGGCGATGAAACGGCCTGTGCAACATGCAGCCGCCGCGCCCTTATATTTCTGGGAGGAAATCATGAAAAAACTGCTTATCTCGACAGCGCTTGTCGCTCTTACCAGTGTGGCGGCGACATCTGCCCATGCGCAGGACGTGTCTGCCTGTCTGATCACAAAGACAGACACTAACCCGTTCTTTGTCAAAATGCGCGAAGGTGCCGAAGCTGCCGCCGCCGAAGCAGGGATCACCCTGCGGTCGTTCGCCGGACGCGTCGACGGCGACCACGAAACACAAGTCGCTGCGATCGAAACCTGCATCGCCGATGGCGCATCGGGTATCCTGATCACTGCGTCTGACACGTCGTCCATCGTTGGTGCTGTGACACAGGCCCGCGATGCCGGCCTGCTTGTTATCGCGCTGGATACACCGCTGGAACCTATCGACGCTGCGAACGCTACCTTTGCCACCGACAACTTTCTGGCAGGTGAACTGATCGGCCAGTGGGCTGCTGCCTCGCTTGGTGACGCGGCTGCCGATGCGCGCATCGCGATGCTGGATCTGGCTGTCAGCCAGCCATCGGTCGACGTGCTGCGCAACCAGGGCTTTCTGCAAGGTTTCGGCATTGAGCTTGGCGATCCGAACCGGATTGGCGACGAAGACGATTCCCGCATCGTCGGCAATGACGTGACCGCCGGCAACGAAGAAGGCGGACGCCGCGCGATGGAAAACCTGTTGACCATCGATCCGATGATCAACGTGGTCTACACAATCAACGAACCCGCCGCTGCCGGTGCTTACGAAGCATTGCGTGCGATTGGCCGTGAAAACGACGTGCTGATCGTGTCCGTCGACGGTGGCTGCCCAGGTGTGCAGAACGTCGCTGACGGTGTGATCGGCGCGACATCGCAGCAATATCCACTGCGCATGGCCTCCCTTGGTATCGAGGCGATTGTCGCTTTTGCCGCGGATGGCACGCTGCCTGAAAACACCCCCGGCAAGGACTTCTTTGACACTGGCGTCGCCCTTGTCACCGATGCACCTGCCGACGGTGTCGACAGCATCAGCGTTGCCGAAGGCCAGGACCTTTGCTGGGGCTGATCCTCTGAGACGACCCATCACAAGGGGCGGAGAAATTCCGCCCCTTTTTCCAATCCCGCGCTAGACTGCGGGGATCACGACCGCAGGGAGGCACGCCATGTCCAGCCAGAACGACGATTACGAAGCCGTGGTAAAAACCGGCAATACAGGGGCGGTCGCGGCCTTTGCCCCCGCGCGCAAAGGCATATTGGCGCAGGTCCAGCATATGCTGCATTTGCAACCCGCATTGGTGCCGCTGTTCGTTCTGGCCATGTCGATTGTGACATTTGGCCTGCTTTTGGGCACCAAGTTCTTTTCACCCTTCGCACTGACGCTGATCCTGCAACAGGTGCAGATCGTGGGCATCGTCGCTGCCGCACAAAGCCTTGTGATCCTGACCGCCGGTATCGACCTGAGCGTTGGCGCGATTGCCGTGCTGTCCAGCGTCATCATGGGGCAGTTCACCTTCCGCTACGGCCTGCCGGTCGAGGTGGCGGTGCTGTGCGGTCTGATCTTTGGCACAGCCATCGGCACGCTGAACGGCTGGCTGGTCGCGGTGATGAAACTACCGCCCTTTATTGTCACGCTTGGTATGTGGCAGATCGTGCTGGCGGCGAATTTCCTTTATTCGCGCAACGAAACCATCCGCGCGCAGGATATCGAGGCGCAGGCATCTTTACTGCAATTCCTTGGCACCACGTTCAAGGTCGGCGCGAATGAGGCCGGTCAGGGCGGTGCGACCTTCACCTATGGTGTGATCGCGATGGTGCTGATCTTTGTCTTTCTGGCCTATATGCTGCGGCACACGGCGTGGGGGCGGCATATCTATGCCGTGGGCGATGATCCCGATGCGGCACAGCTTTCGGGCGTCAATGTGCGCGCCACCATCATTTCGGTCTATGCGCTGACAGGCTTTATCTGCGCTATTGCAGGCTGGGCGCTGATCGGACGGATCGGCAGCGTCAGTCCGACATCAGGGCAACTCTTGAACATCGAAAGCATCACCGCTGTGGTGATCGGCGGCATCAGCCTGTTCGGCGGGCGCGGATCGATCCTTGGCACGTTCTTTGGTGCGCTGATCGTTGGCGTGTTCACCTTGGGGCTGCGACTGGCGGGCGCTGATGCGCAATGGACATTCTTGTTGATCGGCGTGCTGATCATTGCTGCGGTCGCTGTGGACCAGTGGATCAGAAAGGTATCAGGCTGATGGAACCCATTCTTCAAGGACGCGGGCTGGTCAAGCGTTATGGCCGCGTGACCGCGCTGGACCACTGCGATTTCGACCTTTATCCGGGCGAAATTCTGGCTGTGATCGGCGACAACGGTGCTGGCAAATCATCCCTTATCAAGGCGATGTCCGGTGCCGTCATCCCCGACGAAGGCGAAGTGCTGCTGGAAGGGCGCAAGGTCAAATTCTCCTCGCCTACCGACGCGCGCAAGGAAGGCATCGAGACGGTTTACCAGACCCTTGCAATGTCCCCTGCCCTGTCGATCGCCGACAACATGTTCATGGGCCGCGAATTGCGCAAACCGGGGATCATGGGCAAGGTGTTCCGCCAGCTTGACCGCCCACGCATGGAAAGGCTCGCCCGTGAAAAGCTGAGCGAACTTGGCTTGATGACCATCCAGAACATCAATCAGGCGGTGGAAACGCT
>PUNR01000098.1 GCA_003551805.1 Loktanella sp. | reverse complement strand
CCAGCATCAAGGCGCTTTTCCGGTGTTACGTTCTTGGGCGTCTCGTGCAGCATGATGTCATCACATGTCAGGGGTCAGTTCAGGCAATATAGCTTTGCTTTGACACAAGGGTAAACAGCTAGAACAAATAGTTTGCGGGGTCTTGCAAATCCTGTCGGGTTCCGGCTAAACCCCCGCTACGGACAGGTGGCCGAGTGGTCGAAGGCGCACGCCTGGAAAGTGTGTAGGCGGGAGACCGTCTCCAGGGTTCGAATCCCTGTCTGTCCGCCACCCTACCTTTTGACAATGAATGTGCCGTGCGCGGCATCGCCGTGGCTTATCATGCGACAGGTCTTGGCGTGGCCCCTTGGTTTTCGACTGTAAGGAACGAATGATAGCGCGGCTGCGTTGTTCTGCTAAATAAAGCAGGAGTTCACATGTCCACGATCACCACAGTCAATCCCGCGACCGGCGAGGATATCCAGAGCTACGATGTCATGACCGAACAGGAAGCGACCGACCGGATCGAGGCGTGCCATGCCGCATTTCTGGACTGGCGCAAGCTGACCCATGAAGATCGCGCCCCCTACCTGACCAAAATTGCTGCCAAATTGCGTGACCACACCGATGAACTGGCCGCGTTGATGACACAAGAGACCGGCAAATTACTGAAAGATGGCCGTACAGAGGTCGAGCTTTGCGCAGCGCTTTTCGAATATGCCGCCAAGCAGGGACCCGACCTGCTGGCCGATGAAGAGCGTACCCATGGTGCGGATGGCAAGCGGGGCATCGTCACCTATCAGCCCATCGGCGTGATCTATTCGATCCAGCCTTGGAATTTCCCTCTGTATCAGCCCGCCCGCGTGTTGGCTGACAACCTGATGGCGGGCAACGGATGTGTGCTGAAACATGCAAGCATCTGTACAGGCTCCGGCCTGCGCCTGCGCGAATTGTGCATCGACGCAGGTCTGCCGGAAGACCTGTTTCAGGTCATCATCATCGACCACGACACTAGCGACAAAATGATCGCACATCCCTTGGTGCGTGCTGTCACGATGACAGGCAGTGACGGGGCAGGGCGGCACGTTGGTGCCGTGGCCGGCAAGGCGCTCAAGAAAACCGTTCTCGAACTGGGATCAAACGACGCTTATCTGGTGCTGGACGATGCCGATGTTGCGACGGCTGTGAAATTCTCGGTCATGGGGCGGCTTTATAACAACGGCCAGACCTGCGTTTCCGCAAAACGGTTCATCGTGACGGACAAGGTTTACGACGCTTTTGTAGATGCTTTCGTAGCGCAGATGAAAGACATCAAGATGGGTGATCCCACTGATGACGACGTCCAGCTGGGGCCGCTGTCCAGCAAAGAGCAGTTCGACACCGTCACCGAACAGGTGGATGCCAGTGTCGCCAAGGGGGCGACAATCTTGTGCGGTGGTAAGGCGCCGGACGGCACGGGTGCCTATTACCCGGCAACGGTTCTGGCCGACCTTGCGCCCGGAATGCCCGCCTATGATGACGAGATTTTTGGTCCCGTCGCATCTGTCATCCGCGCCAAGGACGACGAAGATGCCATGCGTCTTGCCAATGAAAGCCGTTATGGTCTGGGTGGCGGGATCTTTTGCAAGGACGAGGATCACGCGATCAAGCTTGCCCGCGATCATTTCGATACCGGCATGGTGCGGATCAATTCATTCGGTGCAGCCGACCCGAACATGCCGTTCGGCGGCGTTAAGGATTCCGGTTATGGCCGCGAACATGGTGGCTTCGGGATGAAGGAGTTCGTCAACATCAAGGCGATTTTTCTGCCCTGACCGCGTTTGATGCGGGGCGGAAATTCATCCAAGACACTGAAAGGACTATTGAAAATGAGCATGCATATTCTTGTCGCCGGTGCCACCGGCAAAACTGGGCTTCATCTGGTGCAAAGGCTGGTCGATCAAGGCCACAAACCGACCGCGCTTGTGCGCAAAGGGTCGGACACCAGTGCGCTGCCGTCAGGCGTAGATCTGCGGCAGGGCGATCTAACTGACCTGCAGGACGGTATTTGTGATGGTATGCAGGTCGTCATCTTCGCTGCGGGCTCTGGCGGGTCGACAGGCGCGGATATGACCGAAAAGGTGGATCGGGACGGCGCAAAACGGTTGGTCGATCTGGCTGCCGACGCAGGCGTGGACCGGTTTGTCATGCTCAGTTCGGTCGGGGCGGACCAGTCCGACCCGCAAGGCGAGATCGCCCATTACCTGAAAGCCAAGCACGATGCTGACGAACACCTCAAGGCGTCAGGGCTGACGTATTCCATCCTGCGCCCTGTGGCGTTGACCGACGACGGGCGCGGCACCGATGTGATCTTGGGCGATGGTGTGGACAAATCGGCGAAGGCTGCGCGCATTGACGTTGCCGATGTTCTGGCCGATGCCGCCACAACTGGGCGGTATGACGGAATTGCGCAGGATATGCAGTCTTGCTGATGCGGCAACAGCCGTGCGTCTGCCTTGTGCATCCGGAAACTTGAGCCAATAATCAGCGGACCTGGGCATGACATCGTTCATGCCCAGTTTTTGACGGACAGGCGCCGCTTCATCCACAAGGTCGAGCAGGCGCAGCCATCTTGGCGGATTCGTGACTGGAACGCGCTACGAGCCTTGTCTGAGGCGAGCTGACAATTTGAACTTTGCGTATCGCAGATAGGATTTCAGTATATTGGTGTATCTGAGCTTTTCGCTTGCAAGGACATTTCGGAAAAAAGGCGTGGCACGTAGGTTTTTCCAATACAGCCATGCATAAGGATGCCATTCGTTTGCCTGCCAGGGCTTAACAGTTTCGGTAAAGTGAATAATCGCTGGCGATTGGTGCGCGGAATGGTATTTCAAGTGGTCCCTGTATTCTTCATAGAAGAATTTTCTTTGAAAGTTCCAAGTGATGTCCAACTCTGCCCAGTCACCTTGTACGACATAGTTCAGCGCATCCTGATCGGCATATTCGAAGCTGTTGCAGGATTGAAACAATGCCTTAATCGACCTAGGGAACAGACGCGCCCGACGCGCTGCATCCAAATCAATAAGCATGACGCCAGCATTGAAATACCCGCCCAAGTCAGGCAAACCGTGCTTTCTGGAAAAGGCCAAAGCATTAACACCGGGGTCTGTGACAGCGCCAATCATCCGACCTTCCAGTGCATAACGCCAGAGTGCGACAAGAGACGACGTCGTAATGATATCAATATCCAGTGTAATTATTTTTTTTATGTCATCGGCAAGTAGTTCGTCCACAATCAGGCGGAGATAGGTCGCGCGGCTGATCTGTAACAATGGTGGCAGGCTTAATACTTTGTGATCGCTGATCGGGTAAAGAGAAAAAGAAAGGGTAGGAAATGCATTTACGATCTGCTGGCTTTGCTGGCTTTCAACGTTGTCAAGTATAGCATGTATTCTGATTTCTTCTTTGCCCTTATTGCATGCGATTGAGTTCAGCAAAGCTGCAAAGTGGGGTAAATAATTCTGGTCGGTGACACATACGATCTGAATTTCGTCCCGCAAGATCTGACCCCTTGGAAGATAGAGCCTTCTACATCTCATATATTATTAAAGATAAAAAACTCTTTGCCACAAACAGGCACGGACACGATTTACCAACTGTTTAGGCACACAATTATCTGGCGATGAGCAGCGTGAATCTACACCTCGCATAGTAAACGCAATCTACAAGCATGACAGCCTGTAAGAAATCGGTGATGTATCGCTCTTATAAAACATCATGACGCCGTCAGCGTGTTTAATATGTGATACGTAGCTCAATTTTTGGGGGTTTGCTTATAAGCTAGGCAATAAATTTGTTGATGCCACATTCCTCATCATCACGTATCGATAATGGCACAGCGCACGTCAACGCCGTTGAAGCATGCCGTCGTGCAGCAGGCGGGAAATGACCAGCCCAAATGCTCTGCGCAGAGTGCGGTTTGGATCGGGTCAGGCTGAGTTCTGATGCAGCCGAT
>PUNR01000074.1 GCA_003551805.1 Loktanella sp. | reverse complement strand
GGCTGTCCGACAGGCTGATCAGACTGGCGGCTTGTTGTTCGGACAAAAGCCCGCTGCCAACAGCCGCTTTCAGATCATCGCGGTCGATCATCCGATGCTTTCCACCGTCAGTTTGCCGTTGGTGTAAACGCAAATGTCCGCGGCAATCGCCATTGCTTTGCGGGCCACAGCCTCTGCATCCAGATCGCTGTCCATCAGCGCGCGGCCTGCGGCCAGCGCATAATTGCCGCCCGACCCGATGGCGGTGACATCATGTTCGGGTTCCAGCACATCGCCCGCGCCAGTGATGACGAACATGTCCTTGCCGTCGCTGACGATCAGCATCGCTTCCAGCTTTTGCAGGTATTTGTCGGTCCGCCAGTCCTTTGCCAGCTCCACGCTGGCGCGCGCCAGTTGGCCCGGTGTTGCCTCTAGCTTTTTTTCCAGCCGTTCCAGCAGGGTAAAGGCATCGGCGGTCGATCCTGCGAAACCGCAGATGACATCCTGCCCGCCCGGTGACAGGCGGCGGACCTTGCGGGCGGTGCCTTTGATGACTGTCTGGCCAAGGCTGACCTGACCGTCGCCTGCGATGACGCCCTTGCCACCCTTGCGTACCCCGATGATCGTGGTGCCGTGCCAGCCGGGGAAATTGTCATCTGCCATTGTCGTCTCCTTGCGGGTTCACGGGTTATATGGCTGCAGGGGTATTGGCAAACAACCCCGAAGCTTGTCGCGGATGAAAACGAAAGCTAGCGTAGCGCCATGAGTATAACCAGTACCGTTACGTTTTACCTGCATCCCAAGCTGCGCAAACAGGCAGAACAAGGAAAGCACAATTTCATCGCCCGCATGTGCGACGTGCTGCGTGCAGCCGGACAAGAAGTCCTGTTTGATAAAGCAAACGAAATGGCCCGTTTGCGTGCGATGGCGCGACCGGGGCGTGGTATTTTCCTGATGGAAAAGCCCGTCAACACCCGTAGCCTGACCATACGCCGCACCTATATCGGCCCGTTCTGGCGGATCGAGGCGGTGCCGGAGCGCTGGGACTGGCCTGTTGCGCAAACAGTCTTTGATCCGCGCATTGTCGATGCTGAAAAAGCGGCCAATTTTTACCGGTTCTGGCAGAAACGCCTTTTCGACGATGCGGTTCAGCAAACCCGCCGTGACGGTTTCATCTATGTCCCGCTACAAGGTCGCCTGACAACGCAGCGATCGTTCCAGCACACCAGCCCGATCGACATGATCCGCGCCGTCCTGCGCCACGACCCCACCCGTCCGGTGATCGCGACCCTGCATCCGTCAGAGACATATTCGTCCGAAGACCAACAGGCGCTGGATGTTTTGGCCACAGAAAACGACCGGCTGTTTATTAGAAAAGGCGAACCAGCGCGTTACTTGCAGACCTGTGACTACGTCGTGACGCAGAATTCCGGCACAGCTTTTCAAGGGTATTTCTTTGGCAAGCCTGCGATCTTGTTTGGAAAATCGGATTTCCACCACATCGCACTGAATGTTGCGGATATCGGTGAACAGGCGGCATTTGATGCTGTGCTGACGCACAAGCCCGATTATGCGGCCTATTTATACTGGTTCCTGCAAATGAACGCGATCAACGCGGGCAGGCCAGAGGCGCAGGACCAGATTGCAACGGTCCTGCGCGGCCATGGTTGGCCAGTGTAAATATCAGATCGAGTCTTCGATCCAGCCTTGAATGGCGGCTTTGGGTGCAGCGCCGGCTTTGTTGGCGACGACCTGACCGTTTTTGAAGACGAACAGCGCAGGGATACCGCGCACGCCCATCTGTGCGGGTGAATTGGGGTTTTCGTCGACGTTCACTTTGACGATTTTAACCTTGCCTGCCATTTCGGCGGACAATTCTTCCAAAGCGGGGCCGATTTGTTTGCATGGCCCGCACCATTCAGCCCAAAAATCCACGACAACGGGGATATCGGACTGGCGCACTTCGGCGTCAAAGGTTGCGTCTGTTACTGCTACGGTGGCCATTGGGATGCTCCTTGGCAAAATTCTATGAGATGCGAACCTAGGAACGCGCGGCGGAATGGTCAAGGCAACGCGAGCCCTGTCATGGTTTCGTGAAGCAGTGCGGGTGGCAACGCCATCAATTCGCCTGTCGCTGTCCACAGAATAGCGACATCAATCTGCCTGTCCGGAAAAACCTGCGCCAAGGCAGCGCTGTAAACCGCCTGTTGCCGCAAGACGCCAAGCGGTGTCTGCGCCGCATTGTCGGGCACCAGCCGGTTGGATTTGTAATCCACTGCCAGCACAGTCGTTTCGGTCAGGATCAGCCGGTCGATTGTGCCATGGATACGTCCGAAATCTGGCAAATCAGCGGTGATCGGCACCTCTGTCAGGGCGTCGGCGGTCCAAAGATGCGCAAGCTCTGGTAGGTCCAGCAACTGGATCACATCATCGGTCAGGCCGGTGTCATCTGCTGGAACCAAAGCATGTCCCAAGCCCGCGCGATCCGCAGGGGCGGCCAAGGGCAGATGTTCCAGCAACAGATGAATCAGCGTGCCGCGCGCCATTGCATCCTCTTCATCGTCGATAAATTCACCGGGCAGGGCCTTGGCCCCTTTTAGGTCAGATGGTGATATGGTCGTGGGCGCGTTGATCGCTGGCAATTCGCCGAATACCGGCAAGGGTACGTCAGGCGCATCATCGACCTGTTTCTGCGTCAGTTCGGCTGCATCCCAATCAAGATGGCTGACGCGTACCACCTCTAGATCGCCGGACATCGCGCGTGCGCCGCCACGAGCCATTACGCCTTTGGCGGCGATATTGTACCAGCTGTCCATCCCGTCACCGACATCGCCAGAGGCCCCGATAATCAGCCACTTTTCTGCCCGCGTCATCGCAACGTAAAGCAGGCGCAGCCGTTCTTCTTCTTGCTTGGCCAAAGCAGCCTCGCGCAGGGCGACGACGGCGGCGGCGGACCCGGCGCTGGGTGTTTTCCAGATCACGGCATCACCGGCGGGCAGGATTTCACCCTTGTAATCGTTTCGCCGTTTCATCGTTTCCGGCAAGATCACGATCGGCGCTTCCAGCCCCTTGGCGCCATGCACAGTCATCACCCTGATCTTGTCGCCTTGGCTGTCCATCTGGCGTTTGACCTCCAGATCGTCGGTCTGCATCCATGTCAGGAAACCCGTCAGGCTGGGTACCCCAGTTGATTCATATGCCAGCGCCTGCGACAGCAGTGCATCGATGCCATCCTCGGCCTCGGCCCCCAAGCGGGCAAGCAGTTTGCGCCGCCCGTCATGCCGGATCAGGATGCGTGCAATCAGGTCGTAGGGGCGCAGGAAATCGGCACGTTGGCGCAGGTCACGCAGTATGGCCAAGGTTTCCACATGGCCTGATTTGCGCAAGGCTTCCCACAGATACACCTTGTCACCGCGATGATGGGCAAGCGTGAACAGATCCTGTTCCGACCAGCCAAACAACGGTGACTGCAAGGTAGCGGCCAGCGAAAGATCATCCTCTGGCAAGGCCAGAAAGGACAGCAGCGCCGCCAGATCCTTGACCGCAAGTTCGGCACCCACGCGCAAACGGTCGGCACCCGCGACATTCAGACCAGCCGTCTTGCAAGCGCGGATGATTTCGGAAAACAGGTCTGACCGGCGCTGCACAAGGATCAGGAAATCCCCTGCCGTGATAGGCCGGCGCTTGAAAGTGCCGGTGTTGCCGTCCTCGACCGGGATGGTTTCATGGGCGATCATGTGGCTGATCTGGTCGGCGATGCGCTGGGCCATTTGCACGTGGTGGTCCGCATCGCCCGCCTGATCGACAGGTTCATACCACGCGCGATTGTCGTCGGTCTTGGCAGGTTCGATCACCGGCCAAAGATCAACGCGCCCCGGCATCTGGTCTTTGAAGGCGATATGGTTCAGCGCATCATCCATTCCCGCAGCTTGTTCGCCGGTAAAGGTGGCATCGACCACTGACAATATCGCCTGTGACGACCGGAAAGAATGGTCAAGCGACGTGACCTCGAACCTTTTACCTATAGC
>PUNR01000136.1 GCA_003551805.1 Loktanella sp. | reverse complement strand
GTGTTGTCATCACCGGGTTGGGGATCGTCTCGCCCATCGGAAATAATGCTGCCGAAGTCACTGCCGCGCTCAAGGCCGGCACCTCGGGCATCGTCGCCAGTGCCGAAATGGCCGAACACGGCTTTCGCAGCCGCGTAGCGGGCACGCTGAAGATCGACGTGGCCGATCATGTGGACAAGCGCACTTTGCGCTTCATGGGCCCAGGTTCCGCCTATGCCCATATCGCGATGGGTCAAGCGATTGCCGATGCGGGGCTGAGTGCCGATCAGATCGTCAACCCGATGACCGGTCTGATCGCAGGTTCCGGCGGGCCGTCAACATCAGCCATGTTCGCCGCACATAATGTGGTGAAAGACACCGGTGCCACCAAACGTATCGGGCCGTTTGCTGTGCCGAAATGCATGTCCTCAACCGTCAGCGCCAATCTGGCGACGGCATACCAGATCAAGGGGATGAACTTCTCGATCACCTCGGCCTGTTCAACGTCGCTGCATTGCATCGGCATGGCCGCACAACAGGTGGCCCTTGGCCTGCAGGACACGATGTTCGCTGGCGGTGGCGAAGAACTGGACTGGACCCTGTCGTGCCTTTTCGACGCGATGGGCGCGATGTCGTCGAAATACAACGACACCCCCGAAAAAGCGAGCCGCGCCTTTGACGCTGGCCGCGACGGTTTCGTGATCGCCGGTGGCGGCGCGATGGTGGTGCTCGAAAGCCTTGAGGGCGCATTGGCCCGTGGTGCCAAAATCTATGCCGAGGTGACCGGCTTTGCCGCCACCTCCGACGGCGCCGATATGGTTGCCCCTTCGGGCGAAGGCGGCGAACGCGCAATGCGCGGCGCGCTGAAAACACTGCCCGAGGGCCGCAAGATCAGCTATATCAACGCCCATGGCACATCGACCCCCGTCGGCGACGTGGGCGAGGTTGAGGCCGTGCGCCGCGTCTTTGGTCAGGGCAGCACCCCTCCGATCTCTTCGACCAAATCCATGACCGGCCATAGCCAAGGGGCGACAGGCGCACAGGAAGCGATCTATTGCCTGTTGATGCTGCAGGATGATTTCATCGCCCCTTCGATCAACGTGGAAACGCTGGACCCAGCCCTTGATCCGTCCGAAATTGCGACAGTCCGCGTCGATAACGCGGGTCTGGATACAGTGATGACCAATTCCTTCGGCTTTGGCGGGACCAACGGGTCGATGCTGTTGTCGAAATACCAAGGGTAAATAAATGACGATAACTTTGCAGGGCAAACGCGGCCTGATTATGGGTGTGGCCAATGAACGGTCTATCGCATGGGGCATTGCCAAAGCGATGGCCGAGGCTGGCGCCGAACTCGCGTTTTCCTATCAGGGCGAGGCTTTCGGCAAGCGGCTGGAACCGCTGGCGCAATCTGTCGGGTCCGACATGATGGTCGATGTCGATGTGACCGACGAGGCCAGCATGGACGCCGCCTTTGCCATGCTGAAAGACAAATGGGGTACGCTGGATTTCGTGGTCCATGCCATCGCCTTTTCCGACAAGAACGAACTGGCCGGCCGGATCATCGACACCAGCCGCGAGAATTTCAAAAACTCGCTGACGATTTCGTGCTATTCTTTCATCGACGTTGCCAAACGCGCGTCGGACATGATGCCAGACGGCGGCACCCTGCTGACGCTGACCTACCAAGGCTCCAACCGCGTCACGCCGTTTTACAATGTGATGGGCGTCGCGAAAGCGGCGCTTGAATCCGCGACACGCTATCTGGCCAATGACCTTGGACCGCAAGGTATTCGCGTCAATGCAATCAGCCCCGGCCCGATGAAAACCTTGGCCGGTGCTGCGATTGGCGGCGCGCGCAAGACCTATAAACATACCGAGATGAACACACCGATGCGCGCCAATGCCACGCTCGAGGCTGTGGGCGGGACCGCGGTCTACCTTGCCTCCGACGCAGGTGCCTGCACCACCGGCGAGATTATCCGCGTCGATGGCGGTTTCCACGTTCTGGGCATGCCGCAGCCTGACCATCTGGTTTAACTGACCGCTTCTTATTTCCGAAAATACTCCCGGGGGTCTGGGGGCGGCGCCCCCATGCGGCTTTGCCGCAGTCTCCGACGGGGATATTTAGGCTCGGACGATGGGGGGCGTGTTGCCCCCCCATCGTTTTTTCAAGCCGCTTTGATAGCGACCATTTCGATATCGAATGTCAGGTCTTTGCCTGCCAGCGGGTGGTTGGCGTCCAGCGTGACTTCGGCCTCGGACACTTCGGCGACAGTCACTGGCACGACCTGCCCTTGCGGCGTCTGCATCTGCAATTGGGTGCCGGGATCAAGCGGGATATCGGCGGGGATTTCCGCGCGCGGGATCGCCTGGCGCGCATCGGGGTTCAATTCGCCGTAGGCTTCCGCACATGGTACCGCGACGGTCTTTTTGTCGCCGACCGCCATACCTGGGATTGCCGCGTCAAGGCCGGGAATGATCTGGCCGGACCCGACCACAAATTCCAGCGGGTCGCGCCCGGCAGAGCTGTCAAAGGTCGCCCCGTCATTCAGCGTGCCGGTGTAATGAATCTGGACGGTGTCGCCTGCTTTTGCCTGTGTCATCGCGTCTTTCCTTTCGGTTTCCTATATTTTCACGGCCTTTACCTATGGACCCCACCCCCGGATTGCAAACCGCTTTGCCCTTTTCGTCGCTGCAGGGGCGTGCCAGACTGCGCGCAAGACGCTGCAAACCCGGGACAATTTTATGCCAGTTTACCATTCCCATGACGGCCTTGTGCTGCATTATTCCGACCAAGGCAGCGGGGTACCGATGATCGCACTGGCAGGGCTGACGCGCAATGGGGCGGATTTCGACCATGTGGCACCACATCTGCCAGTCCGCCTGATCCGGCCTGATTATCGCGGGCGGGGACTGTCGGATTGGGCTGATCCGGCGACATATACCGTCGCGCAAGAGGCTACAGACGTTTTGGCACTGATGGACCATCTGGGGCTGGAACGTGCCGCGATCCTTGGCACCTCGCGCGGCGGATTGATCGCCATGCTGCTGGCGGCCACAGCGAACGATCGGCTGATCGGGGTGGCTTTGAATGACATCGGGCCAGACATCGCACCATCCGGGCTCGAGGTGATCAAAGGGTATCTGGGCCGGAACCCACCCCAGAAAACCTATGCCGAGGCTGCCGAGGCCCGCGCCACCCTCTGGACCCATTTCGAAGGCGTTCCGATGGACCGCTGGCAGGCCGAGGTGCGCGCGCATTACCAGCAAACCCCCGATGGCCTCGTGATCCGCTACGACCCCAAGCTCCGCGATGCGGTGCTGAATACCGGCGCACAGCCGGTGCCGGACCTGTGGCCGCTTTTCGATGCTTTGAACGGTCTGCCTTTGGCCCTGATCCGGGGCGCAAATTCGGACCTGCTTACACAAGAAACGGCAGATGAAATGGCCTGCCGTCGCCCCGACATGATCCGGTCAGATGTGCCGGGCCGCGGCCATGTGCCGTTTCTGGACGAACCCGCGGCGCTTGCCGCCCTGCACCAATGGCTGGATAAACTGCAATGAATATCGACATGATCCGCGCCGCTGCACACAGGCTCGAAGGCCATGCGCGACGCACCCCGATCCTGACATCGCCCTTTCTTGACGCCATCGCCGGACGCCGCGTGTTCGTGAAGGCTGAATGCCTGCAACATACGGGGTCTTTCAAATTCCGCGGCGGCTGGTCTGCGGTGTCATCCTTGTCGCCCGAGGCGCTGAAGGCCGGTGTCATCGCCTTTTCCAGCGGCAATCATGCGCAAGGTGTCGCACTTGCTGCGCGCAGCCATGGCGCACCTGCCGTGATCATCATGCCCGCCGACGCGCCCGCGATCAAAATCGCCAATACACGCGCTTTGGGCGCCGAGGTCGTGCTTTACGACCGCGCGACCGAGGATCGCGACGAAATCGGCGACAGGCTGGCCGCCGAACGCGGCCTGACCCTGATTAAACCCTTCGACGAACCGCTGGTTATCGCGGGGCAAGGCACTTGCGGG
>PUNR01000337.1 GCA_003551805.1 Loktanella sp. | reverse complement strand
GCACGGTAAGCGGCAAAGGCCAGACGGAACGCCTCGAAATCGGCACCTTGGGGTTGGGTGTCCCAGCCCCACGCGCTTTCATAATCGAACACTAGTGCTGCCTGCGCCTGCGCTGTTCCGACATCTGGCAGATTGGCAATTTCATCCGCTACCTGACGACATTCGCCAAGTGCGGGGGCAGGCGCGCTGTCAGGGCGCAGCAAACCCGCATGGTTCTGTTCTTGCGCAAAAGGGGCCTGCCGCCAGCGGAAATAGCAGACGGTTTCGGCACCATGGGCAAAGGCCTCCCATGCCCAAAGGCGGGCCATGCCGGGCAGCGGGGCAGGGTTATAAGGGGCCCAGTTCACCGGACCCGGTTGCTGTTCCATCACCCACAGCCGCCCCTTGCCCACTGCACGATACAGATCGTGGTGGAATGCCTGCATATCAGGGTGGCCTTGGCGCAGGAATTTCGCTTTTTCCTTGGCACTGCCTTCAAGCCTGTCAGACAGAAAGCCGATAGGGTAACTATCCCAAGACGCGATATCCAGATCGGCGCCGACCTTCCAATGATCGAAAGTCGTGATCCGGCCCATGTAATTGTGGATCAGCGGGGCAGATGTGTGGCGGCGCAACTCATCCGCCTGCACCTTGTTAAACGCCACCACCTGATCCGAGCTATAGCGCCGGAACGCCAGCACATGTGCGGGGTTGGGTTCTGTCACCGTCAGATTGGGCAGATCAATCTGGTCAAAGCTGTCGTAATCCATCGACCAGAACACATTACCCCAAGCGCGGTTCAGCGCATCAGTGGATTGGTATTTCTGCGCCAGCCAGTCCTGAAATCCGCGCCTTGCAGCATCGGAATAGGACAGGGTTGTGTCGTGGCAATCATATTCATTATCAATCTGCCACGCCGCGACATGGCTGTGCTTGCCATAGCGTTCGCCCATCAATCGCGCGATCCGGCGGCATTCCTCGCGATAGCCTGCATGACTGAAATCGTAGTGACGGCGCGACCCGAATTTGCGCGGTCTGCCGTCGGCATCCACCGCCAGCATGTCGGGGTGTTTGTCCAGCATCCAGCGCGGCGGCGTCGCGGTCGGCGTGCCAAGGATCACCTTCAACCCCGCAGACCCCAGCACATCAATCGCGCGGTCCAGCCAGTCCCATGTCAGCGTGCCCGGCACTGCCTCCATCCGTTGCCACGCAAATTCGCCGATCCGCACCCACGACAGGCCCGCATCGACCATGCGCGCGGCGTCCGTCGCCCATTGATCCTCGGGCCAGTGTTCGGGGTAATAACAGACGCCAAGGGTGCGTTTCATAGGTCAGCCTTTGAGTATTTGGAACAAAGCGAAAGCAGGATTACAGGATCACCTGATGCTCTGCCTGCCCTTTGTAAGAAGTTGTTGTGGAATAGGTTTTGCCTTCATCCGGCCCATCAAGGCCTGTGGCGGCAGAGGTGCAAAACAGCGTGCCTAGATCATCACCGCCGAACGCAGGGCATGATGTTTGTTTGGCCTCGAAATCAAAGCTTTCGATAAACGTGCCATCAGGCCGATAGCCCGCAACGCGCGAAGCACCCCATTGCGCATTCCACAGATTGCCCTGCGCATCGACAACGGCACCATCGGGACGCAAATCGGTGTCGCTCAGGTCGATATGGACCACCGGTTCTCCCTGCGGCCAGCCGTCAGCATCCAGACCCACGCGCATGATCTTTTGCTTTGGGGTATCAGCGAAATAGGCAGTCTGGCCATCAGGTGCAAAACAGATCGCGTTGGAAATCGAGATAGGCGCGAAAAGCTGGCGCAACTCACCCTTATAATAGCGATAGATCGCGCCCGCACCGTCCTGCGCATCAATCCCCATCGTGCCGATCCAGAATCCGCCCTGCGGATCAGCGCGCCCATCATTGGAACGTGTGACGGGATTGTCAGCCTCCAGATCACACAATCTAGTCTGGCTGCCATCGCGCAGATCGAACCGGATCAGCGCAGTTTGGCTTGCGATCAGCAGCGTGTCTGCATCAACCCAGCCTGCGGCGGAAACATATTCGTCAAACTGCCACTGCCGTGCCTTGCTGTGCAACCGCTTGCCAAGGATGTCGAACCAGAAAAGTTCACCGCGCAAAGGGTGCCACAGCGGGCCTTCGCCAAGGGTGCATTGTGTGTCGTCAAAAATCATTGTGCTGCCTCGTCATAGGCCGCGACGATGTCGCGGGCGCGGGTCTGAACCTCGGCTACCGATAGGCCGGGTTGGTATAGTGCGGTTCCGATGCCGAATCCATCGGCACTGGCGGCCATCCATGTTGCAAAATTGCTCGCACCTGCGCCACCCACGGCATAGACCTGCGTGCCTTTGGGCAGCACGGCGCGGATCGCCTTGATACCGTCAGGGCCGATCAGGCTGGCGGGGAAAATCTTCAGCCCGTCGGCACCCGCCTTGAGCGCTGCAAAACATTCCGTCGGCGTCATCACCCCCGGCCAGCTTTGCATACCTGCCGCCTTGGTGGCGACAATCACCCGCGGGTCGCAATTGGGCGACACGATCAACTTGCCCCCCACCTGCGCGACGCGCCCCACATCATCGGTCGACAGCACTGTGCCCGCGCCGATCAGCGCATCGCCGCTACAGGCATCGACCATCCGTCCGATGCTGACAAAGGGTTCAGGCGAATTCAACGGCACCTCGATCCGCGTGATCCCGGCAGCGATCAGCGCTTCGGTGACCGGCACAGCCTCGTCCGGGGTAATGCCGCGCAGAATGGCGATCAGGGGACGGTGCATGGTTTATCCTTTCAACTGGCGATAAGCGGCGGTCAGGCCCGCAAGTGTCGCACTTTCGGCATTGACTTGCGTGGCGGGCACGCCTTGCTGCGACAGCGCCTTGACGTAAAGCTTCGCCAACCCGCCCGCACCGATCACCGCAATCTGTTGGCCCAACCAATATGGCTTGGCCGAGGCAAGCTCTGCCCCGATCAGCACCCCTGACAACCGCGCGCGCGCCACATGGCCGGGCAAATCATGCAACAACCCTTCGGCGCGCAGCGAAAACAGCCGCCCGGCCAGCTTTTCAGGGCGGGAAAACGCATCGGACAAGCCGCTGTCAAAGGCCGCATCATCCCAACCCTCCGCCGCAATCGAATGGCGCAGCACGGTATGGTCGGTCAGCGTGGCAAACAATTCCCCCGTCATGAAGGTCTGAAAACTCACGATCTCTCCGGCGCTGATATGCACCCATTTGGTATGCGTGCCGGGCAGGCAGATCACCCCGTCCCAGCCTTTGTTTTGCGCCAGAAATCCAGCGATCTGGGTTTCCTCGCCGCGCATGACATCGGCGGGCTGCATCTGCTTGATGCCGGGGATGACATGGACATCCAGCCTTGGATCAACCGTTTCGGGTCTTGCGAAATCGGACCCGTGCGGCGGGCAGGGGGTGGCGGCATAGCGCGCCTCGACCCAGCCTTGGCGCGACCCTACCATGCCGCATGCAATGACTGGTGTCGGGCCATCCAGCCAGTCACCGACCAGCGCCAAAAGCGCAGGTTCATACCCCGCGCGGTCAAGCCCGCCCATGCCTTTGTCCGATCCGGCCTGCGCCAGCACCGTGCCCGTGGCCGACATCGCCCAGACACGCAGGTTTGAAGTGCCCCAGTCAACGGCGATCCATGCGGGTGTGATCTGTCGGGTCATCCTGTCACCACCACGCCTGCATCCACCACCATTGTCTGGCCTGTCATCATCGCCGACGCTGTCGATGCCAGAAACAGCACCGGCCCGACCATATCGGCGGGTTTCATGAACTGCCGCAGGCATTGTTTTTCCAAAAATGCCGCCTTGCTTTCGGGCGTGGCCCACATGGTTTCCTGCTTTTCAGTAAACACCCAGCCGGGGGCGATGGCATTGACCCTGATCCCCTGCGGTCCCCATTCGCGCGCCAGCGACCGCGTCATCCCCATGATCCCGGCATTGGCGGTCGTGTAGACCGACAATTGCGCCGCCCCCATCATATAGGCGATCGACGAAAAGTTGATGATCGCGCCTTGTGGTGCCATCACTTCAGCGGCTTTCTGGCAGGCAAAGAAATAGGCTTTCAGGTTCACAGCCGTCAGATCATCCCATTGCTGGCTTGTGACCTTGCCTGCGTCATGCCGCAGATCATTGGCTGCATTATTGACCAGCGCTTTCAACGGGCCGTGTACACTGGCAGCCTCGGCAATAGCTGCCTGCAAGCCTTCGGTGTCGGTGATGTCGCAGCGGATGAACAAGGGGCGGTTGCCATGTTTCGCCGCCATCTCATCTACAAAATCCGTTGCATCGGACCGGCCGACAAAGGCGACCTTGGCCCCCTGCGCCAGAAACCCATCCGTCAGCGCAGCACCAATCCCATTGCCGCCACCGGTGATGAAAACCGACGCACCGGCGAGATCGTGAAACGTGGCACTCATAGCTTTTCCCCCTCCAGCACCCACATCCGTTCCGGAAACGACCATGGCAGCGTGATGCCGTGATGCATCAGATAAGTGCCGGTCACAACCAGCGCATCCGATTTCAGCAAAGGCGCGCCGCGCGATAGATGTGTTGCCGTATCGCGGTTCACCAGCGTCACGCGGTAGCGCGCGTCAGGGTCCAGTCCGGTCAGCCGCAAAGGGCGCGGCACGATCTGCGCACTGGTCGCAGCCTTGCCTGCGAAGACGACGAAACGGGATTGATCCTGCGCGAGTTGCTGTTCGGCGATCACTGCGGGATCGGCACTGTCCAGCCGCAGGATATCGGCCTTGTGCAGCCAATGGCGGTGATGTTTCCACCAATCCGTCACTTCTTTCAGCACCGATGCTTCGTGATCGGTCAATTCGCGTGGGTCCATCTCGAACCCCATATGGCGCTGGGCGGCGACCCATGCGCGGAATGAGATATCCAGCGTGCGCCCCGATGTATGACAGACGCGCGGCCCGACATGGCTGCCGGTCACGGCCATCGGCAGGAACAAGGCCGCGTCATGCTGGATGCGCAGCCGTTCCAGCGCGTCATTGCTGTCGGACAGCCAGACACGTTGCGTGCGCTGCAATATCCCGAAATCAATCCGGCCCCCGCCAGAGGCACAGCTTTCAATCTCGACCTGCGGGAAATCCGCGCGCAGCCGGTCGATCAGCGCATAAGACCCGCGCGTCTGCGAGGCATCAGGCATCGGCAACACGCGGTTGTGGTCCCATTTGATGTAATCAATCTGGTGATCCGACAGGATCGCGGCGATCCGGTCGTAAAGGTAATCGCGCACCGCAGGCAGCGCCATATTCAGCGCCTTTTGCTGGCGGCCAAGGGTCTGATCTTCGCTGCCCAGAACCCAGTCAGGATGGGCGCGGTGGATATCGCTGTCCTCGTTGATCATCTCAGGCTCGAACCAGATGCCGAATGTCATCCCCAACCCATGCACATGGTCAATCAGCGGATGCAGCCCGTCAGGATATTTGCGCGCATCCACCGTCCAATCCGACAGGCTGCGGGTGTCGTCATCGCGTTCCCCGAACCAGCCGTCATCCAGCACGAACCGTTCCGCGCCAAGCGCGGCCGCACGCGCCGCGATATCCTTCAGCACGGGCAGTTTGTGGTCGAAATAGACCGCTTCCCAGCAATTGTAATGCACAGGGCGTGGGGCATCGGGTTTTGGCCATGTCACGATCCGGTCGCGCAAATGGCGTTGGAACGCGACTGCACAGCCGTTCAAGCCAGTGTCGGAATAGGCGATATACAAAGGTGCTGTGCTGAAATGCGTCGCCGCCTCGGTTTCCATCCGCGCGGCATGGCCCCATTGGATCTGGCGACGACCATCGGGCAGTTCCTCGGCAATCATGCGATGCCCGCCTGACCAGCCATAGTGAAATCCGTAAGCCTCGCCCCTCGTATTCGTGGCCCCCCGACAGGGCACGATCAGACCGGGGAAATGTTCATGGCCTGTCCGCCCTGTGCGGTTTTCGCGGTACCGCATACCCGGCGACCATGCAGTGCGGGACAGTTGAAATTCGCCACACCAACGGCCTGACACATCGATCATCTCATCCGATTGCTGCGGGCCGGGCAAAACGGGTGCCGCAAGCCAATGCAGATGCACAGGCCGGTCGGCGTCAAGCGCGGTCTGGCAGGTGATGACATTGGTGGCGGGGTCCGACAGGAAACGACAGGTCAGGTCCAGTCGATTGTCGGCATCGCGGTAGGTCAGCACCAGCGATGTCGCATCCTGTGCCACATCCGCAAAACAGAATTTCGGCAGCAAGGGCGTGCCGTCACCGCTGCGCAGGATCAGACCGGGCTGGCCGGGGAAACTGCGGCTGGCCTCGGGGCATAGCGACAGATCCGGGTTTTCATCCAGCATCCCGCCGGTGACATCAATCGCATGGGCTGCGTGCAGCGTATCAAGGGCTTCATCCGCCCCAAGGCGTGGGCCCCAATACACCACCTCTGGCAGGCGGTCGTTTCGGGCGGCCAGCACAAGTGTCTGGCGCGTATCATCAATCCGGTAAGTTCTGGTCATATTAGTCTACTTTACAGCCCCAAGGGTCAGGCCCGCGATAAAATGTTTCTGCATCAGAAAGAACATCAGCACAGGCGGCAGGGCGGCCACGATGGAACCCGCGCTCATCAAATGATAGGCGGCGCGGAATTGCGAATTGAAACTGGTGATCCCTGCCGTGACAGGCTGGCTTTCGACGCCTTGGGTCAGCACGACAGCCCAGAAATAATCGTTCCAGATGAAGGTGAAAACCAGCACCGCCATCGCGGCAATCGCAGGCTTCATCAGCGGCAGCACGACATACCAGAAAATGCGCCATTCCGCGACGCCTTCAACCCTAGCAGCCTCGATGAGGGGGAAGGGCAGGGCGCGGATGAAATTGCGCATGAACAGCGTGGCAAAGCCGGTCTGAAACGCGATGTGAAACAAGACCAGCCCGGTTTTGGTATTATAAAGGCCCATATCGACCGTCAGATCGCGCACTGGCACCATCAAAATCTGGAATGGCACGAAATTGCCCGCGATGAACATGAAGAAGATCAGCAGGTTGCCCTTGAACTTATACACCCCCAGCGCAAAACCGGTCATGCAGGCCAGCGCGACGGTGCCAATGACTGTCGGTACAGTAATCAACACGGAATTCATCAGATAGCGGGGCATGTCGCTTTCGAAAAACACGCGCCCGTAATTGGTGAAACCTTCAAACGATGTGGGCCAGCCCCAGTAATTGCCGGTGGTGAAATCCACCGACGGTTTGATCGAAAAGATCATCACCGCGATCAGCGGCAACAGCCAAAGGATCAGCGCCAATGGCAGGAATGCCTGATAGCTGACACGCACGCCGGCGGATGTTTTCTGGACAGGGGTAGGAAACATCAGCGTGCCGCCTTTTCTTCTTTGTACATCGCCCACAAAAAGTAAGAGATGAAGACCAGCATGATCAGGAACAGCACGACAGCAACCGCTGCCGCATAGCCATATTGCAACCCGCGTTCCGACAGCGATTTTTCAAAAACATAGAATGACAGCACCCGCGTGGACCCGAAGGGGCCGCCATTTGTCATGATCGACACAAGGTCAAAACTGCGCAAAGCCCCGATGATCGTCACAACAAAGGCAATAAAGGTCGCAGGCTTCAGCTGCGGCAGGATCACATACCATAGCATCTTGCGGCCCTTTGCACCGTCCAGACGTGCCGCCTCGACCTGTTCGGGATCAACGGCGTTCAGGCCGGTCAGATACAGGATCATGCAATAGGCCGTCTGCGGCCACAGACCCGCGACAATGATCCCGTAAGTCGCGGTGTTGGGGTTGCCCAGAACGCCGCCCGGAATCTGAAACCCGAACCAGTTGGTGATGACCGTGAACAGGCCGTTATTGGGTAGGTAGAACCACGTGAAAACAAGGCCGACAACGACCTGACTGATAACAAAAGGAAAGAAAAACAATGACTTATAAATCCGTATGCCGCGCACATTCTGGTTCAGAAACAGCGCGATCATCAGGCCCGCAGGGATCGCCAGCAGATACAGCACGAGCCAGCGCAGGTTATTCCATAAAGAAATCTGAAAGTTGCGGTCGGCGCGTTCACCAGCCAGACCGAACAGCTTGTTGTAATTCTCAAGCCCGATATAGGTGCCGTTGACATTGATATCGCCCAGCCCGTTCCAGTCATAAAGCGACATGCCAAAGCTTTGCCAGATCGGCCAGATGACATAGACGAAAAAGAACAACAGGCCCGGCGTCAGGAACAGCCAGGGCGTGATGGCGATTTCGTTGCGCTTGTACCAGCCGCGTTGTGTCTGGCTATAGCTGTCGGATGAAATTGTCATGGGCGCCGCCTGTGGCTGGTGTGAGGCAGGGTGCGCATAAAGCGCACCCTACGGACGCTTTGGGGCGCGCTGTTGCGCACCCCGTTACGGGATCAATAGCTGTCCAGTCGCGTGTTTTCCAGCCGCTCGAGGATGGCATCAAGGTTGTCGGGGAACACCATGAATTCCTGGAAACCTTCCATACCTGCTGCGGCCATTTCTGCCGGTGCGTCGCGGTCAAAGAATTGCGCGATGCCACCGGGTGCGCGGTTTGACAGCATGTCAAAGCCTTGCTGCAGGAACTTGTCGTCATCGACTTCCGACATCGCGTTCACCGGCAGCTGCCCCAGATTTGCACCGTTGTTGATCAGCGTCTGGTTTTCCGCCGAGACCACGAATTTCAGAAACTCGCGTGCGGCTTCTTTGTTGTTGGCACCGGTCGGAATGTGGAACGTGTCGGTCGGCGCATCTTCCCCGCGGGGAATACCGGGGGTGATTTCGACAAACTGGTAGAAATCCAGCTTGTCATCATCCAGACCCGCTTCGCGCATCGGTGCGACAGCAAAGTTACCCATCAAATAGCTTGCCGCTTCGCCGTTGACCATGAAGGGCAGGGCTTCTTGCCAGTCATAGTTCTGGTGGTCGTCGATGAAGGCGCCCATGTCAATCAGCGTGCGCCAGTTGGCGAATGTCTCGCGGACCTCGTCACTGGTCCAGCTTTCTTCGCCATTGGTCAGGCGCGCGTGGAAATCATAGCCGTTGGTGCGCATGTTCATATAGTCGAACCAGCCGCCTGCGGTCCAAAGGAACCGCGTCCCGACGGTGTAGCATTTGATCCCGTTATCCAGAAGGGTCTGACAATTCGCCAGCTCTTCTTCCCATGTTTCAGGCTCTGACAGGCCGAGTTCGTCAAAGATGTCTTTGCGGTAATAGATGCCCCACTGATAATAGGTGTAAGGCACGCCATATTGCGCACCATCTACCGACAAAGCACCCTTGGTCGATGCCAGTTCTTCGCTCATCTGGTCGTCCCAGATGTCAGAGATATCCTCGAACAGGCCCGCCTCGACATAGGGCAGCATGCGGTTGGCGGCGTACCAGTTCGCCACGTCCGGCGCATTGGCGGTCAGAAAGTTGCGGATCTGTGTCTTGTACGCTTCGCGGTCGATGATCGTGACCTGCACGTTCAGATCCGGATGCATTTCGCCGAAACGCGCGGCCATGTCGTTCATCACGGCGCGCGGCGCGGGGTCGTGCATGTCCGAAAAAATGACCAGATCGCCGGTCAGTGATTGGGCATTGGCGGTGGTGGCCGATGCCACAATGCCCGCCGCCACGAACGCCGCGAACGACGTCTTAATAATTGAATTCATTTTATCCTCCCTCAGGTGCTTGATATGGTCAACAAGGTTTCATTATGTGAAACTTAGTTTTGCATATTGATACTTAAGCGCAAAGCGGCTAGCTTTGTCAACAGCATTGGGGGGATGACATGACAAGCGACGGCACAGTTGGCAAAGCGCTAGAGGTTTTGGACCAAGTCGCCGCCTTTGGCCGGCCTGTGCGGTTCAGCGAAGTGTTGGCGCGGTCGGACTTTCCCAAGCCGACGCTTTACCGCTTTCTGCAAACGCTGACGAATCAGGACATGCTGGCCTACGACCCCGACCGTCAAACCTATAGCCCGGGGATCAGACTGGTCCGTCTGGCACATGCGGCATGGGAACAAAGCACGCTTGCCCCCATCGCGCGGCCACATATCGACGCATTGTCTGCGGCCGTGGGTGAAACCGTGCATCTGGCGCAACTGGATCATGCGCAGGTGCTGTATATCGACAAACGCAACGCCAATAACCCGGTGCAGATGTTTTCGCAGGCGGGCAAGGTCGGCCCAGCCTATTGCACTGGCGTCGGCAAGGTGATGCTGGCGTTTTCCGATCCTGCCCGCATTGACGCGGTGATCGACCAGCAAAGTTTCCACCGCTTTACCCCGACAACGCTGACCGATGCGCGCACCTTGCGCGATGAACTGACAGCGATCCGCGCCAATGGCTACGGCTTTGACCGCGAAGAGCATGAACCCGGCATCATCTGCATCGCGATGCCGATCCTGTCGGATGCAGGGCGCGTATTGGGCGCGCTGTCGGTGACAAGCACAACAGGGCGGACAAATCTGGCGGGGCTCGAATCCTATGTGCCGATCCTGTCGGACACGGCCGCCGCCATCGCAAGGGACGCCCAGAACTGGAGCTTTCCTGATCATGATACAAAAGAAGCAACGGGGAGGTAGGCGATGTCAGGTGTCACGCTGAAAAATGTGGTCAAACGCTATGGCGATGTGCAGGTTATCCACGGCATTGACCTTGATATCGCGGATGGCGAATTTTGTGTCTTTGTCGGCCCGTCCGGCTGCGGCAAATCCACCTTGCTGCGGATGGTCGCGGGGCTTGAGGAAACGACCGAAGGCGCCATGATGATCGGCACCCGCGACGTGACACGGCTGGACCCGTCCCAGCGCGGGGTGGCGATGGTGTTCCAGACCTATGCGCTTTATCCGCATATGACGGTGCGCGACAATATGGGGTTCGGGCTGAAAATGAACGGCCACCCCAAAAAGGTCATCACCGAAAAAGTGGCCGAGGCAACGCGTATCCTCAAACTCGAACCCTACCTTGATCGCAAACCTGCCGCCCTGTCCGGTGGCCAGCGCCAGCGCGTATCTATCGGGCGTGCCATCGTGCGCGGACCAGAGGTGTTCTTGTTCGATGAACCCCTTTCCAATCTTGACGCCGAATTGCGTGTGGAAATGCGCGTGGAAATCGCGCGCTTGCACCGCGAAATCGGCGCGACGATGATTTATGTCACCCACGATCAGGTCGAGGCGATGACGCTGGCCGATAAAATCGTGGTGCTGCGCGCGGGCCGGATCGAACAGGTCGGTGCGCCGATGGATCTGTACCGTGATCCCGACAACAAATTTGTGGCCGGTTTCATCGGCTCGCCTGCGATGAATTTCCTGACTGGCACGGCAAAGGATGGCAGCGTCGATGTGCCCGGCATGAAAGCCAGCTTTGACGGCGTGATCCCCGCCCATCACGCCGGTGCCGTCACAGTCGGCCTGCGCGCCGAACATCTGGCGGTGGATACAGCGGGCGATACCCACACCGTTGATCTGACCGAAAGTCTGGGCGGCGTGTCCTTTGTCTATCTGACTTCGGATACCGGCGAACGCATCGTGATCGAGGAACGCGGCGACAAACGCTCTGTCGAAGGCGCGCGCGTCGGTGTCACCATCGACAAATCGCGCCTTTACCTGTTTGATGCCGAAACCGAGGTCCGCATCCGCAATTGATGCAACATGGCGTGATCCGGCCTGCAGGAGATTACCTTGACCTTGACCGCCGCCCTGATCGCCGAAACCTATGCCGCGATATCGCCTGCGACCATCCGCACGCCCACCATAAGGGCCACACGTCTGTCGCATATTCTGGGGATCGACCTTTATCTCAAGTTGGAAAACCTGCAGCACACCAATGCGTTCAAGGCGCGCGGTGCGCTGGCGAAACTGCTGACGCTGGATGCTGCTGCGCGCAAGGCGGGCGTCATCGCCTGCAGCGCAGGCAACCATGCGCAAGGTCTGGCCTATCATGCGACCCGTCTTGGCATCCCGTCCACCATCGTCATGCCCGAAGGCACCCCGTTCAACAAAGTGCAGCGCACATCCGATCTGGGCGCAGAGGTCGTGATCCACGGCAAAGGCTTTGATGACAGCGTGCAATTCACCTTCGATATGGCGGCCCGTCAGGGGCTGACCTTTATCCATCCTTTCGACGACCCGGTCGTGGCGGCTGGGCAAGGCACCGTGGCGCTGGAAATGCTCGAACAGGTGCCTGATCTGGATTGTATTGTCGTCCCCATAGGCGGTGGCGGCCTGATCGCGGGCATGGCGGTTGCGGCGAAATCGGTGAAACCCGACATCACTATTATCGGTGCACAGGCGCATCTATTCGACGCTGCCAAGGCGCAAATCGAAGGGTTCACCCCCCATTTCGCGGGCGCGACACTGGCCGAAGGCATCGCCGTGCGCCAACCCGCCCCCGCCAATATCGCGGTCATGCAGCAACACGTGGACCGTATCGACAGCGCCAGCGAAAGCGAGATTGAAGATGCGGTGTTCGACCTTCTGTCCCACGAAAAACTGGTCGCCGAAGGCGCTGCTGGCGCGGGACTAGCTGTCATCAAGGCCAATCTGGCGCAGTTTGCGGGCCAAAAAGTCGGTCTGGTGATCTGCGGTGGCAATATCGATTCCCGCCTGCTGTCCACGCTTATCTTGCGCGGTTTGATGCGTGATGGCCGGATCACCCGTCTGGTGTTCGAAATTGACGATACACCCGGCCAGCTCGCCAATATCTCGCGGATCATCGGCGAGGCGGGGGCGAACGTGATCGAGGTCATCCACCAGCGCATGATGCAAAGCGTGTCGCTGAAAAAGGCCGAACTCGAAATCGTCATCGAAGCTCGCGACCAGCGGCACGTCGACACGATCACCGCGCTGTTGCGCGACGCGGGGCTCGCCGTGCGCGCGGCGCAGGATCTGTAACCACCCCCATCGTCCGAGCCCAAATATCCCGGGGGAGGTCCGCAGGGCCGGGGGCAGCGCCCCCTACAGCATCCGCCCTCAGGCGCGGCTCGTCTGTGCGCGCCGTGACATCACCCAGTTCCAGATCAGGATCGCAAGCACGACCATGCCGCCAGCGGCCTCGATCATCTCGTTTGGATTAAAAATGGCGATCACCCCCGGCACGACCAGCAGCCGTGAAAACTTGTCCATCCATGTGAACAGATAACCTTCGATGGCGGCGGCAAAACCGACCAGACCGATGATCACCAGCAAGCCGGTCCAGATCACATACCACGTCTCGCCGCCCATGATGATTTCGGGGTTGAACACCATGAAGGCAGGGATCAGATACAGGCCCTTGGCGTATTTCCAAGCTTGCACCGATGTCTCCATCGGTTTGGACCCCGCAATCGCGGCACCTGCAAAGCCTGCCAATGCGATGGGCGGGGTGACGTTGCTGTCTTGGCTATACCAGAACACCACCAGATGCGCGATAAGCAGGGGCACGCCGAATTCGTTGCTTAACGCCGGACCAACCAGCACGATCAGCACGATATAGGCGGCGGTCACCGGCAGACCCATGCCCAAGATCAGGCTGGCAAGCAGCACAAAGATCAGCGCCAGCGGCAGGCTGCCGCCAGACAGCGAAATCATCATGGATGAAAACTTCAGCCCCAGCCCCGTCAACCCGACGACACCGACGATGATGCCCGCGACCGCACAGGCGACACTGACCGCCACCGCATTGCGTGCGCCCAGTTCCAGCGCCTTCGCCATCAGTGCCAGCCCGCTGAGGACAGCATCGCGCAAGCGGTCAAACGTCAGCGGCTTGCCGTTCTGCGGGTCCAGCACGACCAGCGTGAACCCTGCGCGCAGGGCGGTCACAACGATCACCGAAATGATCGCCCAGAACCCGACCCGCGTGGGCGAGATATTGTTGACCAGCAGATAGATCAGCACCACCAGCGGCACGATGAACTGCCAGCCTGCCGCCAGCACATGCCGCACGATGGGCAATTCGCTGGCCTTCATCCCTGTCATCCCCGCCTTCATCGCGACCAGATGCACGAATAGATAGACTGTCCCCAGATACAGGATCGCCGGAAAGATCGAGACCATGACGATCTCGATATACGGCACATTGGTATATTCCGAGATCAGAAAGGCCCCCGCACCCATCAAGGGCGGCGTGATCTGCCCGCCGGTCGATGCTGCGGCCTCGATCCCGCCGGCCTCTTTGGGTTTGTAGCCCAGCTTTTTCATCAAGGGGATGGTAAAGGCCCCTGTGGTGACGACATTGGCGATGGCGGATCCTGATATCGACCCCATCCCTGCGGATGCGATCACAGCAGCTTTGGCCGGTCCGCCCGGTTTGCGCCCTGTCGCGGCAAAGGCCAGATCGATGAAAAATTTGCCTGCGCCTGTCACCTCCAGAAACGCGCCGAACAGCACGAACATGAACACATAAGTCGCAGCAACCCCCAGCGGCAGGCCAAAGATGCCTTCCTGTCCCAGATAAAGCTGGCCGACCAGACGGTCCACCGATGCCCCGCGATGCGACAGGATACCGGGCATCCATTCGCCCAGCCATGGCAGCGCGCCGCGCGGTCCGGCCAGCGCATAGGCAATTGCGATCATGCCGATGATGGTCATGCCAAGGCCCACAACGCGGCGGCTGGCCTCTAGCACGGCGATGATGGCGATGGTGCCCATGATAATATCGGTGCGCGACCACCAGCCCGCACGGCTGATGATATCGTCGAGGAAGTAGAAAATGTAGAACCCGCTCAGGAAGGCGGCGGTCAGGAAACCTGCCTCTACCACCCAGCCGATGCTGCCGCGCGGGCGGGTCGGGCCGGTGACGGGGAAGATCAGAAAAGCCAGAAACAGGATGAACCCCAGATGCGCCGAGCGTTGATAGAACAGGCCCATCGGCTCGATCCCGGCGGTGTACATCTGGAAAAGCGACATGGTGATCGCGACCAGCGTGATGACCCACAGGATCGGGCGCGGCTGGATCGCATCGGCGGATTGCAAATTCGCAGGCAAGTTAGCGGGATCATGATCCTGCTCTGGCATATCGAGTGTCTGATTACGCATGAACTTGTCCGTCATAAAGGAGGTGATTAGCGGCGTTCGAGACTTAGTCGAACCCGCGTGTCCGGTGCCATCTGACTAAGCAGCAGTGATTGGTCAGGTCCGGCTAGAACGTGGTTAACAGCATCAGGTCCGATCCGCAGCGCCAGTGCATTGCCAGCGATCGGTTCGTTGATCGCGTTGATCCAGTAGCCGCCATTTTCCGCCGGTACGATTTGTCCGCGCCCTTCCATTTCGCCCAGACCAGCGGCAAAATCATGCAGATAGGATCGCATCAGGGTCAGGCTGCCATCTTGGTTTTCAAAGCAATCCGCGACAGCGCCGCCCGTGACTGAATGGTTCCATGTCAGACAGATTTCCTGCCCTTCTTCAAACGGCAATGCGCCCAGCGGTGAACCTGATGTTTCGACAACCAAAAATGTCTGCGCCACAAGCGGTGTGACCCCCGACATAACCCCTAGAAAGAGGGCGGCACCAAAGCGCCGCCCTGCAATCATCGCTGTCATGGGCGCTGGTGGTCCTGCACCTCTGCACCGACTTCTTCCAGATAGCGCAAGGCGCCGGGGTGGAAGGGGATCGGTGTCGACGCGACCGAGAATTCGATGGTCGTGTCATTCGCTGCCGGATGGATCGCGATTAGTTCGGCCACATGCTCGTACATCGATTTGGTGATGTTATAGGCCAGTTCATCGTCCATATCGGCATGCACGACCAGCACGTTAGGTGTCGACATGGTCAACACGTCTTCCGCCATACCGTCATAAAGGCCTGCTGCCAGTGTGAAGGGGGCGAATGTCGGCTCGACTTCTTGTGCTGCGGTGATTTCCGCTTCGGTGAAACCGATTACAGAAATGTTGCGCGTTGCGGCAAGGTTCATGATGGATGATGTGGGTGGTCCCACGCTCCAGAAACCGGCGACGATGTCACCGTCACGGATCGCGTCGGCAGTTTCATTGAAGTTCAGACGCTGCGGGTCAAAGTCATCATAGGTGATGCCATTGGCAGCAAGGATCATCTGCGCGCTGATTTCCGTGCCGGAACCGGGTGCGCCGACTGATACACGCTGGCCGCGCAGGTCTTCGATGCTGGTAATGCCGCTGTCAGCGAGGGCAACCAACTGCACGGCGTTCGGGTAGATCGAGGCCAAGGCGCGGGCTTCGGAAATCTGGCGGCCTTCAAATGCGTCGGTGCCGTTGTAGGCCTGAAACAGGGTATCGGCCAGAACAAGGGCCAAGTCGCTGTCGCCGCGCTGGATCAGGGCCATGTTTTCGACCGAGGCGCCTGTGACCTCGACGCTGGCGGAATAGCCGTCGACATGGTTGTTGATAACCTCGGCAAGCCCGCCGCCGTAGGGGTAATAGACGCCGCCTGTCCCGCCTGTAGCGATGGACAATTCCTGCGCATGCGCGGCCCCGCTGATGCTGGCCAGCGCGATTGCGGCGGGTGCAACAAAGGCACGCAACCCTTGGGTGATTGATTTCGACATACTTTCCTCCTCCTCCAAATTCAGTCAGATGCGCGCGGCTTGCCCGTTTGCGCAATCTGGCGAAAGGCTAGGATTTTCCGCGCGCTATGGCAAGGATCGCTGAGACCAACTGGTCAGCGTTTGCCGTAATAGAGCCCTACGACATGTTCGGCCTGCGCAAAGAACAGCCAGCGTAGCGCAAGGACGCCCAGAATATGACTGACCACCGCCATTGCACCCCAGATGTGGCTGAAGGGCAAAAGCAGGAACACGACCGGCAGGACGAAACCGAACACCAAAGCAATCACCCGCAAGGTTGCGGCATGTTTGCGCCCGACCACATGGATGAATTCGCGCATCAGGTAATTTGTGCCGGTATGGGGCGGCTCAAACGCGCGGACCG
>PUNR01000006.1 GCA_003551805.1 Loktanella sp. | reverse complement strand
CGGTAGTTTCGGTGGAGCGTTTTCAACTACGCCAGCGCACGATCTGGGGGCTGCGGTCCTATCGGAAGTCGTGGCACGCGCCGGAATCGATAAATCAGAAGTGGATGAGACGATTCTGGGTCAGGTTTTGACCGCCGCACAGGGGCAGAACCCCGCGCGTCAGGCCCATATCAATGCAGGCCTGCCGATCGAGGCTGCTGCATGGGGGATCAATCAGGTCTGCGGGTCCGGTTTGCGTGCGGTCGCGTTGGGCGCCCAGCATATCGAGTTGGGCGATGCAGATATCGTCTTGGCTGGCGGTCAGGAAAACATGTCGCTTAGCGCGCATGCGGCCTATATGCGTGCCGGGCAAAAGATGGGTGATATGTCCTATATCGACACCATGATCCGTGATGGTTTGTGGGACGCATTCAACAATTACCACATGGGCCAGACTGCCGAAAACGTAGCCAACCAATGGCAGATCACCCGCGAAATGCAGGATGAATTTGCCGTCGCTTCGCAAAACAAAGCCGAAGCAGCGCAAAAGGCTGGCAAATTTGCTGATGAAATCATGGCCTTCACCGTGAAATCGCGCAAAGGCGAAACGATTGTCGATCAGGATGAATATATCCGCCACGGTGCCACGATCGACGCGATGCAAAAACTCCGCCCTGCATTTACCAAAGACGGGTCGGTCACTGCGGCCAACGCCTCTGGCCTGAATGACGGTGCGGCCGCGACATTGCTGATGTCGGTCGAAAATGCCGAAAAGCGCGGGATTGAACCGTTGGCGCGGATCGTTTCCTATGCCACGGCGGGGCTTGACCCGTCGATCATGGGTGTCGGTCCGGTCATGGCCAGCCGCAAGGCATTGGCCAAAGCGGGCTGGACCGTCAACGACCTTGATCTGGTCGAAGCGAACGAGGCTTTTGCCGCGCAAGCCTGTGCCGTGAACAAGGATATGGGCTGGGATCCCGCGATTGTGAACGTCAATGGCGGCGCGATTGCCATCGGTCACCCGATTGGCGCATCCGGCGCGCGCGTTCTGAACACTTTGCTGTTTGAAATGAAACGCCGCGGCGCCAAGAAAGGTCTTGCAACCTTGTGCATCGGCGGTGGCATGGGCGTCGCCCTGTGCGTTGAACGGTTCTGAGCAGGAACGGGCGGTGCATGATCGCGCCGCCCACGAAAAATAACTTAAGGGGAGGATAACTATGGGACGTGTGGCACTAGTCACGGGAGGATCGCGCGGTATCGGCGCGGCCATTTCAACCGCATTGAAAGATGCTGGATACACCGTCGCGGCGACCTATGCGGGCAACGATGAAAAGGCGGCGGCATTCACTGCTGAAACCGGTATCAAGACCTATAAATGGGATGTTGGCAGTTATGACGCCTGCGCCGAAGGCATTGCGCAGGTCGAGGCCGATCTGGGCCCGGTCGAGGTTCTGGTCAACAATGCCGGCATCACACGCGATGCGCCATTTCACAAAATGACGCCGCAGCAGTGGAAAGAAGTGATCGATACCAACCTGTCGGGCGTCTTTAATATGACCCATCCGGTCTGGCCCGGTATGCGTGAACGCAAATTTGGCCGAATCATCACGATTTCGTCGATCAACGGCCAAAAGGGCCAGTTTGCTCAATCCAACTATGCCGCTGCCAAGGCGGGCGACATCGGTTTCACCAAGGCGTTGGCACAAGAAGGCGCGCGCGCAGGCATTACCGTGAATGTGATCGCACCGGGCTACATCAACACCGAGATGATGAGCACCATTCCTGAAAAGGTCATGAACGAGGTGATCCTGCCACAGATTCCCGTGGGCCGTCTGGGGGAAGCATCTGAAATTGCGCGCGCTGTTGTGTTTCTGGCCTCTGATGACGCAGGGTTCGTGACCGGATCAACAATTTCGGCCAATGGTGGCCAGTATATGGTCTGACCTTCGTGTCAAACCCTGCAATTAAGGGCCGCGCCATGATGGTGCGGCCCTTAATTTTTGTGCGGTGACGGCCCGTCAGATCGGTATCGGGCGTCTAATGCGTGGCAAGGCGCGTAATTTCTTCTTTGATTTGAAGCTTTTTCTTCTTCAACTTCGCGAGTTCAAGATCGTCAACACCGGGGCTTCGCTGCAAAACCTCGACATGGTCGGAGAGGGTTTGGTGTTTTCTCTTCAGTTCCTGCAAATGCGAACTCAGGCTCATGATCTTCCTCCTGCTGGTTGAATGTAAGGGAATTGCAACACAGTTCCGCGGCCCTGTCACGCCGCGTTGCAGCAATCCCCCTATGCCGGCAGAATACCAGCCAATTCCTGCCAAAAAGTTAACATGCCATGGGCAGATCGGCGCCGTTGCGTAAAATCTGCACGACCTGTGCGGTATAGCTGTCTTTGTCCGCGTCATGCGCCGCACCTTGATGCATGATCAGGGCGGGCAGCAGACGGAATGGCGCGCGTCCTTCTTGCCGGGCGCGCAGGATAAACAGGCCCGGTGCGCGGTCGGACCTGCCCGCGATAGGGCGAATCACGATGGACCCCAGTCGCCCTTGCAGGGCCGCCAATGCCTCGGGCAGGCGTTCAATCCGTTGAATTAGCGTCAAATAGCCTTGAGGTGCCAACCGCCTTGCACCGATATCGATCCAGTCGGCCAGTGGTGTCGCGCCACCCAAAGCCGTGTCGCGGCCGGGGTCAGCGGCGGGGGTGCCGGTGTCGCGGTCAAAATAGGGAGGGTTCATCAGGACGTGGTCGAAGCGTTGTTGGCGCAGGTCGGCAGGCAGCGCCCGCAGATCGGCGGTGATGACCCGCAGCGGCAGGTCATTCGCGTTGGCGTTGTGCCGGGCGAGTTCGGCATAATCGGCCTGCAGTTCTACCCCTGTCAGGGCCAACCCCGGTATCCGCCGCCCAAGGCATAAAATCGCGGTGCCGACGCCGCATCCCAGTTCCAGCACGGACTGACTGGGTTTGGCAGCGATGCTTGCAGCAAGCAGCACCGGGTCAACCCCCGCGCGATACCCGCGGCGTGGCTGACTGATCTGCAAAAGACCGCCCAGAAACGCGTCTGATGTCAGGTCTTCAATCACGCCCAAGATCAATCTGTCCGTCGCGCATCACGGCCTCGGCCATGAACAGATCGCGGTCCAGCACCATCAGGCGGCGCGGCATAATGCCTATGCTGCCTTCCATGATGCTCATATTGTCGTCGAAGGTGAACCAGTCTATACCTTCCGCGTCCAACAGGGCGGTTGCAAAGGCGATGACAGTCACGTCATTGGTGCGTAAAAGCTCTTTCATACCCAAGGATTACGGCGGCTGCCTGCCCTTGTCCATTCACATGACGGAAACTGCCATGAGCCTTGATCACGCTGCCACGAAACCACATGAACAGCTGGCTGCGGCTTTGGCGGATGATCTGACGGCCGTCAATACGATGATCCGCGAACGCATGGCGTCGGAACATGCCCCGCGCATCCCCCAAGTCACCGCCCATCTGGTCGAGGCGGGCGGCAAACGCCTGCGCCCGATGCTGACCTTGGCTGCGGCGCGGATGTGTGGCTATGACGGGCCGTATCATATCCATCTGGCCGCCACGGTCGAATTTATCCACACCGCGACCCTGCTGCATGACGATGTCGTCGACGAAAGCCGCCAACGGCGCGGACGGCCCACGGCGAACCTGTTGTGGGACAATACATCCAGCGTACTGGTCGGCGATTACCTGTTCGCGCGGTCGTTTCAGTTGATGGTCGAAACCGGATCGTTGCGGGTGCTGGATATCCTTGCCAATGCCTCGGCCACCATCGCCGAAGGCGAGGTTTTGCAACTGACCGCCGCCGCCGATCTGGCCACCACCGAAGAGATTTATATCAAGGTCGTGCGCGGCAAGACTGCCGCCCTGTTTTCCGCCGCGATGGAGGTCGGGGGCGAGATTGCGGGGCAGGATGCAGCCACCAAACAGGCGCTGTTCGATTATGGTGATGCGCTGGGGGTATCGTTCCAGATCGTCGATGACCTGCTGGATTACGGCGGAACGGAGGCCACCGGCAAGAACATCGGCG
>PUNR01000232.1 GCA_003551805.1 Loktanella sp. | reverse complement strand
CTTGCCGCCACGATTCCTGATGCCAGCGGCCCCGTCCCGCTGATGGTCAAACTGGAAGGTGAAGCTGTGCTGCGCCTGCTGGAGGTGCGCCGCACGCTGGAACGTGATGTTGCCCGCCTCGCTGCCGAACGTGCCACTGATGCCCAGAAAGCGGAAATCAGGCGCCTGTGCGATCTTTTGCTGGCGATTGTAGCCAAGGGTCAGGACTACCGCGACGCCGATATGGATTTTCATGAGGCGATATCTGATGCTTCCGGCAACCCCCTGTTCGGGCAGATCCTGTCGCGCCTGAATCGCGCGCATGAGGATAACGCCGATTCCCCCTTCAAACGAAACGCATTCGGCCTTGCCAGTTTTCCGATCCACGCGGAACTGACCGATGCGATCTGTGCAGGCGATGCCGATGGCGCGGCGGTTGCCGTGAATGGCATCCTTGACGCCGTCGATGCAGAGGTGCGCCAGATCATCCTTGATGGTCCTGCTGCGCCCGATTGAACGGCTTAACCATTTTTCCTGAAAGGCGGCTGCGATGGCCCTGTCCCCCGACACATTGAAAACCGTTGAACAACGTCTGTTGTGGCTGTCGCATTGGATGATCCACCACGCCAACCACATCCGCCCCAAGGTGGATGCGATCAAGACCGGCGGCCATCAGGCCAGCTCCGCCTCGATGGTGTCGATCATGACGGCGCTTTATTTCTCTGCCCTGCGGCCAGAGGATCGGGTTGCGGTGAAACCCCATGCCTCACCCATTTTTCACGCGATGCATTATCTGATGGGCAACCTGTCCCGCGAAAAAATGGAAGCGTTTCGCGGGCTGGGTGGCGTGCAAAGCTACCCGTCCCGGACCAAGGACAGCGACGATGTGGATTTCTCGACCGGCTCGGTCGGGTTGGGCGTCGCGATCACCTCTTTCGCGGCCATCATGCAGGATTACATCACCGCGAAATCATGGGGTGCCGATGCGCCCATGGGCCGCATGGTGGCGCTGGTCGGGGATGCCGAACTGGACGAAGGCAATGTTTACGAGGCCTTGCAGGAAGGCTGGAAAAACGACCTGCGCAATTGCTGGTGGATCATCGATTACAACCGCCAATCGCTCGACGGGATCGTGCGCGAAGGGTTGTTTGCCCGCGTGGAAAAGATTTTTGACGCTTTCGGTTGGGATATCGTGCGCATCAAACACGGCGTCTTGCAGCGCGCGGCTTTTGCAGAACCGGGCGGCGATAAATTGCGCGACTGGATCGATGCCTGCCCTAATGCTGAATATGCCGCGCTGACCTTTCGCGGCGGTGCGGTCTGGCGGCAGCGGCTGGCGGATGATTTGGGTGATCAGGGCGATGTCACCGCGCTGATCGACAAGCGCAGTGATGCCGAACTGGCCGAGCTGATGGAAAACCTCGGAGGCAATTGCGTCGCCACGATGGCCGAAACCTTTGCCGGCATCACCCATGACCGCCCGACCTGTTTTTTGGCCTATACGATCAAGGGCTGGGGCACTCCTATCGCGGGGCACAAGGATAACCACGGCGGGCTGATGACCAAAAGCCAGATGGCAGACTGGCAAAAGATCATGCAGGTCCCCGAAGGTCAGGAATGGGAGCCGTTTGCCACTATCCGCGATCCTGACGGTTTCAAAGCCGGACTCGATCAGGTACCGTTCTTTGCCAAACAATCCCGCCGCCATGTCGCCCCGATCATCTCTGTCCCTGCCATCGCGATAGACACCGACCGCGAGATTTCGACCCAAGCGGCCTTTGGCAAAATCCTAGACGATCTTGCCAAAGGCGACAGTGACCTTTCCCATCGGATCATGACAACTTCGCCAGATGTGACCGGCACGACCAGCCTTGGCGGCTGGGTCAACCGGCGTAAACTTTTCGCGCGCCAGCCAAAGCGTGATGCCTTTATCGAACATCGCATCCCCTCTACCGCGAAATGGGATTTTGCGCCGGATGGGCAGCATATCGAACTCGGCATCGCCGAAATGAACCTGTTTTTGCTGCTGGGCGCTGCCGGGCTGTCGCATAGTCTCTGGGGAAAACGGGTCATTCCGGTCGGCACGGTCTACGATCCGTTCGTGCATCGTGGCCTCGATGCGCTGAATTATGCCTGTTATCAGGACGCGCGGTTCATTATCGTGGGCACGCCTTCAGGCGTCACCCTCGCGCCGGAAGGCGGCGCACATCAATCCATCGGCACGCCGCTGACAGGGATGGCGCAGGACGGTCTGGCAAGTTTTGAGCCAGCCTTTGCCGATGAACTTGCTGTCATAATGGAATGGGCGTTCGGCTATCTGCAGCGCGATGGTGATGCCACTCCCGACGCGCGCACATGGTTGCGCGATGCGACTGGCGGATCGGTTTATCTGCGTCTGACGACCAAGCCGCTGGAACAAACCGGAAAACGTGTTGACGATGCGTTCCTGCAGGGTGCGGTGGATGGCGCCTACTGGCTGCGCCGACCCGGGCCGAATTGCCGTATCGTGCTCGCCTATCAGGGTGCTATCGTGGATGAGGCGATCGCCGCCGCTGGCATGATCGGTGAACATGACAAGGATGTCGGTGTTCTGGCGGTAACCTCGGCCGACCGGCTGAATGCCGGCTGGACTGCCGCACAACGCGCCCGTGCCGCGGGACATGCGGGTGCGCGCAGCCATATCGAACAACTACTGGCCGATTTGCCGCGCAGCTGCACCTTGGTCACAGTGCTCGACGGGCATCCGGCGACATTGTCCTGGCTCGGCGGGGTGCGGGGGCATCGCACGGTATCGCATGGCGTGGAACATTTCGGCCAGACCGGTGCCATCGCTGACCTTTATCATCAATTCCGCATCGACCGCTTCGCCCTTGCTGCGGCTGCGCGTGGTGTGATGTGACGCTGACGGTATGTCGCAGTCTGGCGAAAACAGCGAGCTTGAAGTGGAGGATATATCCAGCCTGAGAGCACCTATAAGCTCGTCCAGCGCGTCTAGCGGGGAATAGAATTTGATGCGGCGAACACCGGTATCATGCTGCTCTTTTTCTTCAACCTGATCCACAAGAACAGCGCATAGAATACCGGAACAGCGATCAGCGTCAAAACCGTCGCGAAGGCCAGACCGCCCATGATCGTCACCGCCATCGAGGCAAAGAACGCATCGCCCAAAAGCGGTAGCATGCCGAGGATCGTCGTGATTGCCGCGAGGAATACCGGACGCAGGCGGCTGACGCTGGCATCAACCACGGCGCGTTCGGGCGGTACGGCATCGGCGATTTGCGCATCGATCTCATCGACCAGCGCGATAGCGTTCTTCATCAGCATCCCCGAGAGACTGAGCAGACCGAGCAGCGCGGTGAACGAAAACGGCAATCCGGTGAGCAACAGCCCCGCGACGACACCACAGACCGCCTTCGGTACGTCGAGCCAGATCACCAGTGGCTGCCGGACCTTGCCGAACAGCAACACAAAGATCGTCAGCATCACAAGAAAACGGTTCTGTCGCAAACTTTTGAGAGGGTTGAGTGTAGGCTGGCGCTGGACATAATTATGCTGCGAGCTGGGCAAACTGCTGGAATGCGTTCAGGCTGTTGGTATCGAACTGCCCCTTGCGGATCATGTGCGCGGCCTCGATCCCCTCAAGAGTTACGGACGCCGAATGGAACGCTTTGAAGCCGAGCATCCGCCCCGTGATGCGCTTGATGAACCGATGATCCTGCTCAAGGATATTGTTCAGATATTTGACCTGCAAGATGTTGATGGTCTGCCCTGTTCCGGTGAATTTCAGGATCACATTCACGGCCTCCAGCCCCGCCAGGTTGGCGCCGCTTTTGTCAATCACGATGCGATCGGGGACGCCATGATTGCCGATCGCGCGCTGGAAGAAACGCCGCGCCGCCGGCTTGTCGCGGCGCTCGGAGAGCATGAAATCAAGGGTTTCGCCGTTCCGATCCACCGCGCGGTAGTGATACATCCACTTGCCCTTGACCCTGATATACGTCTCGTCCATGCGCCACGATTTCGCTGTCGGACGCTTCTTCCTTTGGGCTTGGGCTG
>PUNR01000012.1 GCA_003551805.1 Loktanella sp. | reverse complement strand
GTCGCCACGACGCAGATCATCGCGCACGCCGCCTTGCAGCGTGAGGTTCACATCCGATGCAAAGCCTGACCCACCCGAATGCACACCGGTGATCTTGCCGCCAGCGCCAGCCAGTATATTTCCGCGATCTTCAAAACCGCTGATCGCCAGATTGCCGCCAAGCGCCTGATCAGGCTGGCCAGAGGGTGCGATAAGGTTGAGGTTGCCAATGGACCCGCCGACCCGGCCGCTATCAAAGTTAACGACCATCGACATATCGCCCAGAACGCTGCCTTGCAGGTCGCCCCGGAGATCTGCCCCGATCTGGCCGTTGTAGGTCGCGGTTCCAGTGGGCAAGTGATTGATCTGCGTCTGGGGCAGGCGGCTGATGCGCGCAGCTTCGGCCAGTGCGCGGCTATTGTCGCGGTCGGTCACGGTTGGAGGCGTCGGCCCGACACAACCGGCAACAAGCAAACCCGCCGCCAAAGCGGTGAACAGAGTCATTTTCATAGGAGTCTCCAGCTTGCCCGGTTGTCGATTCTTGCATGATTGCGGCTTGGGCTTTGCGCCTCTTGCCGCTATTGACGGCTGTGGGGGGCTGCTATGCAATAACGGCTTGTTTTTGTTGGCGCTGCGTCGCGGTGCAAGGCCGGTGGCCCCTGTTGACAGCCCAGCCGCAAGAGCCTATACGCCGCTCATCCGGGCGAGGTGTATTCCCTCTTTACCCGATATCACATCTGTCGTGGCCAAGAACCGGGCGATTATTGCCTTGTTCCTCTGGATACAGACCGCACCGAACCTCCGGTAAGGGTTCGACGCGGAATTTTTGTGCTTTTCATACCTGAAAGGCATATTTTGAAACCCGCGTTTGCCGGACGCATAAATGTGAATAGATGGGAACATCACACGATGCCAACGATTCAGCAGCTGATCCGCAAGCCGCGCCAGCCGAAAGTCATGAAATCCAAGTCGCAGCACTTGGAATCCTGCCCCCAAAAACGTGGCGTTTGTACGCGCGTTTATACCACCACACCTAAAAAGCCGAACTCGGCCATGCGGAAAGTCGCAAAAGTGCGCCTGACCAATGGTTTTGAGGTCATTTCTTATATCCCCGGTGAAAGCCACAACCTTCAGGAACACTCTGTGGTTCTGATCCGTGGCGGCCGTGTAAAAGACCTTCCCGGTGTGCGTTACCACATTCTGCGCGGTGTGCTTGATACCCAAGGCGTCAAGAACCGTAAACAGCGCCGTTCCAAATATGGCGCGAAGCGTCCGAAGTAAGGGAAAGATCACATGTCACGTCGTCACGCCGCTGAGAAGCGCCAAGTTCTGCCAGACGCCAAGTTTGGTGATATCGTTCTGACAAAGTTCATGAACAACCTGATGGTTGACGGCAAAAAAGCTGTCGCCGAACGGATCGTCTACAACGCATTCGACCGCGTTGAAGGCAAACTGAAAAAGTCGCCCGTGGAAGTGTTCCACGAGTGTCTGGACAACATCAAACCATCGGTCGAAGTGCGTTCGCGCCGCGTCGGTGGTGCGACCTACCAGGTGCCCGTCGAAGTCCGCCCCGAGCGTCGCGAAGCACTGGCTATCCGCTGGTTGATCGCTGCTGCGAAAAAGCGCAACGAAAACACCATGGAAGAACGCCTTGCAGGCGAGCTGATGGATGCAATCCAAGGCCGCGGCACTGCCGTGAAAAAGCGCGAAGACACCCATAAAATGGCCGACGCGAACAAAGCGTTCAGCCATTACCGTTGGTAATAGGGACGAACCGATATGGCACGCGACTACCCACTTAACCGCTACCGCAACTTTGGTATCATGGCGCATATCGATGCAGGCAAAACCACCTGCACCGAGCGTATCCTGTATTACACCGGCAAATCCCACAACATCGGCGAGGTGCATGATGGCGCCGCAACGATGGACTGGATGGAGCAGGAACAGGAACGCGGCATCACGATCACGTCGGCTGCGACCACAACATTCTGGCAGCGTCAGGACGATCCGTCCGCTGACGGTATCTCTGATACCAAGTTCCGGATGAACATCATCGACACACCCGGCCACGTTGACTTCACCATCGAAGTTGAACGTTCGCTGGCTGTGCTTGACGGTGCAATCTGTCTGCTGGATGCTAACGCCGGTGTCGAACCCCAGACCGAAACTGTCTGGCGTCAGGCCGACCGTTACAAGGTTCCGCGGATCGTTTTTGTCAACAAGATGGACAAGATCGGCGCTGACTTCTTCAACTGCGTCAAGATGATCGCTGACCGGACTGGCGCCGTGCCTGCACCCGTACAGCTGCCCATCGGTGCCGAGACTGAACTCGAAGGCATCATCGACCTCGTGACCATGGAAGAGTGGGTTTATCAGGGTGAAGATCTGGGCGCGTCCTGGGTCCGTCAGCCAATCCGTGACAGCCTGAACGACATGGCGCTGGAATGGCGCGGCAAGCTGATCGAGCTGGCTGTCGACATGGATGACGACGCGATGGAAGCCTACCTTGAAGGTCAGGAACCTGATGTTGACACACTGCGTTCGTTGATCCGCAAGGGCACGCTGGCGATGAAATTCGTCCCGATCCTGGCCGGTTCCGCGTTCAAGAACAAAGGCGTGCAGCCACTGCTGAACGCTGTGATCGACTATCTGCCAAGCCCTATGGACGTTGTCGATTACATGGGCTTCAAACCCGGTGACGAAACCGAAACACGCAACATTCCGCGCCGTGCGGACGACAGCATGCCGTTTTCGGGCCTTGCCTTCAAAATCATGAACGACCCGTTTGTCGGTTCCTTGACCTTTACCCGCATCTATTCGGGTAAGCTGAACAAGGGCGATGCGATGCTGAACTCCACCAAAGGTGGCAAGGAACGTGTCGGTCGTATGATGATGATGCACGCCATCAACCGCGAAGAAATCGACGAAGCTTGGGCCGGTGACATCATCGCGCTGGGTGGTCTGAAGAACACGACGACAGGCGATACCCTGTGTGATCCACAGGATCCTGTCGTGCTCGAAACGATGACCTTCCCGGAGCCCGTGATCGAAATCGCGGTCGAGCCTAAAACCAAGGCCGACCAAGAGAAAATGGGCATCGCGCTGGCACGTCTGGCAGCCGAGGATCCATCCTTCCGCGTGGAAACTGACTTTGAATCCGGTCAGACCATCATGAAGGGCATGGGCGAATTGCACCTCGACATTCTGGTCGACCGCATGAAGCGCGAATTCAAGGTCGAGGCGAATATCGGTGCGCCGCAGGTGGCATATCGCGAAACAATCGGCCACGAAGTCGAACACACCTATACCCACAAGAAACAGTCCGGTGGGTCGGGTCAGTTTGGTGAAGTCAAGCTGTTGATCCAGCCCACAGAGCCAGGCGAAGGGTATTCGTTTGAATCCCGCGTCGTCGGTGGTTCGGTGCCAAAGGAATACATTCCCGGCGTCGAAAAAGGGATCAAATCGGTCATGGATTCCGGTCCATTGGCAGGCTTCCCTGTGATCGACTTCAAGGTGGCACTGCTGGAAGGCAAGTATCACGATGTGGACTCCTCGGTCCTCGCGTTCGAGATCGCAGCACGGATGTGTATGCGTGAAGGGATGCGCAAGGCCGGTGCGAAATTGCTCGAACCGATCATGAAAGTCGAAGTTGTGACGCCCGAAGAATACACCGGCGGCATCATCGGCGATCTGACATCGCGTCGTGGCATGGTGCAGGGTCAGGACAGCCGCGGCAACGCGAACGTCATCGATGCCTTTGTGCCACTGGCCAATATGTTCGGCTACATCAACACGTTGCGGTCCATGTCGTCGGGCCGGGCCAACTTCTCGATGTCGTTCGACCATTACGAGCCGGTGCCGCAGAACATCAGCGACGAGATCCAGAAGAAATACGCATAACGGTGCGGCGGGGATAACCCCGCCCTACCATCCCCCGTAGGGCGGGGTTTACCCCGCCGCCCCAAACATCAAGTTGAAGGAGCCAGACCATGGCAAAGGCAAAGTTTGAACGTAACAAACCGCACGTGAACATCGGCACGATTGGCCACGTTGACCACGGC
>PUNR01000365.1 GCA_003551805.1 Loktanella sp. | reverse complement strand
TTTCAAACAGCGTTGAGACAATAATGACCAAGTGCGCCCTAACTTACCGGCGCGCCCCGCCCTATAACCTCAGAATTTCTTCTTACCGCCCTCCGAAACTTCCCGCCGTTCCCGACATTCCGTCCCGTCCTGCGACCCGCCATCCGCATCGCTGCGCCGCCGGTGAGAGGACCATCTAGTCTCAACATCAGGCGTCTGCAATAGTAAAAATAACAAATTTCGAAATTTTGTTTTGGATTACCCTTGGGGTTTGACCTCATAGCCAACAAATAAAGGTCGCCGCAAATGCACTGCCCGAATGAATGACCATCTGGCAGCGATCAGCTCAAAATTGAACGAACAGCGGTCTATCGATATTCCCAACAGATCGCATCAAACAGCTACGTGCAGACCATGCCGAAGCTCACCAGATATAGTTGAATCCTATGGTAGGTGACGCACCTTTGTTGGGATAGGCCCGAGGCACCGCCTGCGGTGACGCCACCGATCGGCTAGCCTGTAGGGATCTGGTTGAGCAGATCAGGTAGCACCGACATATAACCGATGTGGCTCCCGGTGATCTTGACGGCGCGGACCTCCAGCGTTTTTTCGTCAATCCCTGGGTGGATCTTGTGCCAGACGCGCCGTTTGGGGCCGCTGTACTTGTGCGCGCGCCTTCGCCCTCGCCCTGATGCCCTTTTGATCCCCACCACTGGCCTGACCTATGCGGTTCCGGTAATCGCTTCTTTGTCACCTCGGAGGCCTTGGCGGTCCGTGCATGTGCCGCTATCACGGACATCCCAAACCATGAAGGAACCATCCATGTCCGCCATTGCAGATCGCATTGCCCGCACCATTGCCGCTGACATCGGTGCCAGACCGGAGCAGGTCATGGCGACAATCGCCTTGCTTGATGGTGGAGATACGGTGCCTTTCGTTGCGCGTTACCGCAAAGAGGCCACGGGTGGGCTCGACGATACGCAATTACGCAAATTAGCCGAGCGTTTGGACTATCTACGCGATCTGGAAAAGCGCCGTTCCAGCATTGTAGCAGAGATCACTTCGCAGGGTAAGCTGACGGATGTGCTGGCCCGCGCAATTGCGTCAGCAGACACCAAATCTGTCCTTGAAGACCTCTACCTACCGTTCAAGCCCAAGCGACGCACCAAGGCCATGATCGCCCGCGAAAATGGCCTGGAGCCTTTGTTGCGTGCCATCCTTGCGGATCGTAATGCAGACCCGGTCGTATTGGCACAGGCTTATATAAGCGAGGTTGTTCTAACCGAAAAAGACGCCCTGAACGGTGCGCGTGACATCTTGGTCGAAGAGCTGGGCGAGAATGCCGCTTTACTGGGCCGTCTGCGTGAATTCATGCATAAAGAGGCATTGATTACGTCGCAGGTAATCACCGGGAAAGAAGAACTGGGTGCAAAGTTTTCCGACTACTTCGCCCATAGCGAACAATGGGCGACGATCCCGTCTCACCGCGCGCTGGCGATTCTGCGCGCCTCGAAAGAAGAGATCGTGACTATCAACATCGCTCCCGAACCAGAGGCAGGCTTGCCGCGCGTAATCGGTATCATCGCCGCCGAAATCGGGATCAACGGGGAAGGCAAGGGTGACATCTGGCTGCGCGAAGTTGCGCGATGGGCATGGAGCGTCAAGCTCAGCCTTTCGATGTTCATGGACCTGATGACCGACCTGCGCCGTCGCGCCCATGATGCCGCGATCACCGTATTTGCCCGAAACCTGCGCGATTTGCTGCTGGCTGCACCTGCTGGTGCGCGCGCGACATTGGGACTTGATCCAGGTATCAGGACAGGCTGCAAAATTGCTGTCGTGGATGAGACGGGCAAGTTGTTGGACACAGCAACCATCTATCCATTCCAGCCGCGCCTGGACGTGCGCGGCGCCGAAAACACCCTGACCCAGATGATCCGGAAACATGGCGTCGCCTTGATCGCTATCGGCAATGGCACGGCCAGCCGCGAATCCGAACGCTTGGTTGCTGATGTGATCAAGGCCCTGCCCGCCGGCAGCCCGCGCCCTACCCCCGTGATCGTATCCGAAGCTGGTGCCTCGGTCTATTCGGCATCCGAACTTGCGTCGCAGGAATTTCCCGACATCGATGTGTCCATTCGCGGGGCCGTTTCCATCGCCCGCCGCTTGCAGGACCCGCTGTCCGAACTGGTGAAAATCGAACCACAGGCCATCGGCGTCGGACAATATCAGCATGACGTGGACCAGCGGCGACTGGCGCAAAGCCTTGCCGCCGTGGTCGAAGATGCCGTGAACTCTGTCGGTGTGGACCTCAACATGGCCTCCGCCCCGCTGTTGTCGCATATCGCAGGGCTTGGGCCATCGCTGGCACAGGCCGTCGTGGCGCATCGCGACGCCAACGGACCTTTTCCAAGCCGCAAGGCCTTGCTAAAAGTGGCCGGACTGGGGCCAAAGGCATTTCAACAATGCGCTGGGTTTTTGCGGATCACTGGCGGGACAGAGCCGCTCGATGCGTCATCGGTTCATCCCGAAGCCTACGGAATTGCCCGCGAAATCGTAAAAGCCTGCGGGCGCGATATCCGCGAAATCATGGGAAATAGCAGCGCATTATCAAGCCTGCGAGCCGAGCAATTTGTCGATGGCAGCTTTGGGTTACCGACGGTCCGCGATATTCTGACGGAGTTGGAAAAACCGGGCCGTGATCCGCGGCCGACCTTCAAGACCGCGACTTTTGCGGAAGGGATAGACAACATCACTGACCTCAAGCCCGGCATGTCGCTAGAAGGTACTGTCACCAATGTTGCCGCCTTCGGCGCCTTTGTCGACATCGGCGTGCATCAAGATGGACTGGTACATGTCAGCCAGCTTGCCGACAAATTCGTCAAAGACCCCCACGAGGTGGTGAAAGCGGGCGATGTCGTGCGTGTGCGCGTCACCGAAATCGACGTTCCACGTAAGCGCATTGGCCTGAGCATGCGCAAACAGAGCGATTCCAGCCCTTCGCCTCGGACTCGCGAAGCAGCGTCACCCGTCTCGTCACGGGTGACAAAGGCTGGAAAGGCACGCCCACCCGAAGTTCACAGTCAGGGTGCATTCGGATCGGCCTTGGCAAATGCCATGAAACGACAAACTGACGGTTCCTGATCCGGGCTAAGTTTGGCTGCGAGCTAACCCATCACGTCAGCATCCTTGAAATCAACGGTGACAGCTTTCGCCTCGTCCAAGGTCGCGTCTGAAAGGCCAGCGCCACGACCTAACCACCCGTCGCAAAATTGGCCCGCCGGGCCAAGGCGCCATGGTCCGCGTCAGCAATGTGACGACAGCGCGCACCATGCCGCCACTGGCCGGATTTTGCGCCCCACCGTGGCCGATTTCCACTCCGCCGTTAATAGCCAGCATGGATAGCCTCGACGAAGCACGGCGCGTCTTGCAACCGAATGATCGCACCAAGGAACGGGATCAACGACGTCTACTCGTCGTGGAATCTTGCTGCTACATCGCTAAGGATGCAGGGTGGTCATTGACATACACAACAGACTTCAATGCAGAAGTGAAACAGAGGGGTGGCCGCTTAATTGACCCGATAAAGGACGTTATCGCCATGGTGTCCTGCAATGCGAGAGTGGCTAGCGTTCATACGCTTAAGAGCGACATAGAATTGGTAAAACGCCGCTTTTCGTTGCGCGATGAAATGCCGGTTACCGCGCCAAGGGGGGAAGCTAAATGAAAAAATGCTGCTACCAGAGTTTTTGCCTCCAAATTGGCTACTTTTCAGAATCGTCATTTGGTAGAACCGCGCGATCACTATTTCAAACTCAGCCGTGTAGCGCGTGCAACGCACACTAGCCTACCATGCAGAGTTGCGAACTATAACTGCCCCTTAGGGCTGACCGGCCCAAAGAGAACGGTTGCCCTGTCAGGATGCAGCCTCGCAGCGTTCCACAAAGCTGTCGTTCGATTGGAACCGCTGCATGAAGCCAGCCATGATAGTTGCGATCGAGGCAACTGCCGGTGGTTGCAGGTGCAGCATGGAAATCAGCCAGAACATCAGAATGATGTTCCAGTAGGGCTGAGACCGGTCTGTGTGCGG
>PUNR01000226.1 GCA_003551805.1 Loktanella sp. | reverse complement strand
CTTTTGGCGGCGGGGTTGGTCTGGCCTGTATTTGTGATGTCGCGATTGCCGCCGATCATGGGCGCTTTGGCCTGACCGAGACTCGCCTCGGGTTGATCCCTGCCACGATCGGCCCCTATGTGCTGGCCCGCATCGGCGAGGGGTATGCCCGCCGTGTGTTCATGTCCGGCCGGATGTTTAATGCAGCCGAGGCGGTGACGCTGGGTATTCTGGCCCGCGCGGTGCCTGCGGGTGATCTGGATGCCGCTATTGCCGGCGAGGTCGCGCCTTACCTGTCCTGCGGGCCTGTGGCGGTCGCTGCGGCGAAACGCTTTGCCCGGTCACTGGGGCCTGTAATCGATGCCGAGACAATCGCCCGGTCGGTTGATGCGCTGATCGCAGTCTGGGACGGACCCGAGGCGAAAGAGGGTATTTCCGCCTTTTTTGACAAACGTTCGCCACAATGGACGGGGTCGGAGTAGCGCAATGGTCTGATTTCCGTCTCAGTTCTGACGGAATTACACGATTAGGTGGGATTGAGAGGATAATCCCATGCCCTTTGAATGGCCCAACTCTGATCAGATATGTTACCGCTTGTGGCGGTTGCGCCGGCTTTTGGCTTTGTGCCTTTTGGTGCCAGTGGCTGTGGGGCTGGCTTTGGCGGTTGGGGCGCAGCTGCCGGTGGACCATGTGGCGTTGGCGCTGGTGCTGATCGGCGGGCTGGTGATGATGCATCTGGTGCTGTTTCCTAACGGCACGCATGAAACGCTGGGACTGACGCTGGCGTTAAGCGGGCTGTTGGCGGCGTTGCCTTGGGTGAACGGGCTTGGCGCGCTGGCACCTGCCGATTTTGCGCAGGCTGGGCTGGTGTTTGCCGTGACTGGTGCGCTGGTTGCCACGGGGCTGGGGATGGCGGTGCTAGTGCAGTTGCTCAAAGTATTGACATTTATCGGACCGTCACTGCGCTTGCCGCTGCGTGCGCAGATTGATGTTGGCTGTTCCGTGGCTGTCGCGTTGCAGCAATTCGCGATCAAGCCGCAGATCCGGCGGGGCCGGATCCTGACGGGGCAGGCGGATGCGCGCGGGTTCTTTGATGTGGCCGTTGCGTCGGCGCAGGATACGGACCCCGATCATGCCGGCCAGCCATTGGTCGGGCGCGCCACAGCGAAAGTCCTTTACAACGATAGCCATAGCCATGCTGTCATGCTGCTGTTGCCTTGTGGCGCCATCAGCGTCAGCGCGCTGCACGCGACGCCGCAGCCTGCGGGTTGCCGCGTTGACCTGGCAGAGCTTGCTGGCGATTTCACCCTTGGCATGTATGTCCGCCACTGGCTGACCGACCAGCAGGCCGATGTCATGACCGAAGTGGCCGACAGGATCATCGGCGCGGAACCGCGTGCCAATGCGCTGGCGCATGGCGTGTCTTTCCTCTCTTTGGCCGGGCTTGTGCTGTCCCCGTCAGAACCTGTTGCGGACCGCGCGAAATAGCATCCCGAAATGGTGGCTGCGACATCGCACTTGGTTGACCCTTGCAGGGTGCAGCGGTATGGAGCGTTAGAGAACAAAGGGTGCGCCTGCGGGCCGTGCCTTTTTGAAAGGAACGCACTTTGCCTGATCTTGTCACTGACTATCTGCCGATCATGATTTTTCTGGGGCTAGCGATCACGCTGGGCCTGATCCTGATTCTTGCCGCGGCGATTGTTGCCGTGCGCAACCCTGACCCTGAAAAAGTGTCGGCCTATGAATGCGGTTTCAACGCGTTTGACGACGCGCGGATGAAATTCGACGTGCGGTTCTATCTGGTGTCGATCCTGTTCATCATCTTCGATCTTGAGGTGGCGTTCCTGTTCCCTTGGGCCGTGGCCTTTGGCGAGATCAGCATGGTCGCGTTCTGGTCGATGATGGTTTTCCTGGGCGTGCTGACAATCGGCTTTGCCTATGAATGGAAGAAAGGGGCGCTCGAATGGGAGTGATGACTGGAACCGCCGTGGGTGCCGACAAGGAACATGGCGCGCAACTGCTGAACGCGGAATTGCAGGACAAGGGTTTCCTTGTGACCAGCACCGCCGACATCATCAACTGGGCGCGCACAGGGTCGCTGCACTGGATGACATTCGGTCTGGCCTGTTGTGCAGTGGAAATGATGCACACTTCCATGCCGCGCTATGATCTGGAACGGTTCGGCACAGCGCCGCGCGCATCCCCGCGCCAGTCGGACCTGATGATCGTCGCGGGCACGCTGACCAACAAGATGGCACCTGCGCTGCGCAAGGTTTATGACCAGATGCCCGAACCGCGTTATGTGATCTCGATGGGGTCCTGCGCCAATGGCGGCGGCTATTACCATTACAGCTATTCCGTGGTCCGTGGCTGTGACCGGATCGTGCCGGTGGATATCTATGTCCCCGGTTGCCCGCCCACAGCAGAGGCGCTGCTTTACGGCATTCTGCAATTGCAGCGTAAAATGCGCCGCACCGGCACCATCACGCGCTGAAGGAACTTGATATGACCGAAGCCTTGCAAGAACTCGGCGCTCATCTGGACCTGAAACGCACCGATTGCGTGCAGTCTTATGATATTGCGCATGGCGAACTGACCGTGACCGTTGCACCTTCGTCGCTGGTTAGTTTTGTGGAATTTCTGAAAACCGACAGCGTTTGCCGATTTTCGTCGCTCGTTGATATCACGGCAGTCGATTATCCCAGCCGCGCCAAACGGTTTGATGTCGTCTATCATTTCCTGAGCATGTATCAGAACCAGCGCATCCGTGTGCGGGTCCAGATCCGCGAAGAAGATATGATGCCATCCATCATCGGGGTGCATCCATCCGCCAATTGGTTCGAACGCGAAGTGTTCGACATGTTCGGCATCCTGTTTTCGGGTCACCCCGATCTGCGCCGCATCCTGACAGATTACGGCTTTCGCGGGCATCCCTTGCGCAAGGATTTCCCGACCACCGGCTATACCGAAGTGCGTTATGACGAGGTGCAAAAGCGCGTCGTTTACGAACCCGTCAGTCTGGTACAGGAATACCGCCAGTTTGATTTCATGTCGCCATGGGAAGGCGCCAAATACGTCCTGCCCGGTGACGACAAGGCAAAGGCAGAAGGCAAGTGAGCCAAGCCAGCCTTCTTTACTGCGTCGGCGCGACAAAGGCGGGAACCTCTTGGTTTTACCGCGCTTTGCACGATCACCCCGATTGTGCGCTGCCCGCAGTGAAAGAGGCGCATTATTGGGACACTTTCGCCCCTGACGCCCGTGACAAGCAACTGGCAGCTTTCGCCCAGCGTTTGCAGGATTTGCATGACGCGCGGGCAGAGGCTGTCAGCGCAGCACGCGATTGGCAGGTCCGCAATCTGGACCGCCGGATTGCGGATATGGAAGGTCTGATCGCCGTGATCGGCGCGGATCGCACGGATGACCGCGCCTATCTGGCATGGCTGACTGAAGGGCGCGGCGCGGCCCGCCTTTATGCCGATATGACACCGAATTACGCGACCCTGCCAGACGAGGCGTTGGACCGCATGGTCAAGGCGCATCCGATGTCCAAGGTGATCTATCTGATCCGCGATCCGCTGGACCGGCTATGGTCGCATATCCGTATGCAGGCGCGCCGCCAGCGGCAAAGCCATGAAGTATATGAGAAAAAGGCCAACAACATTCTGTACCGCATTCTGAACCGCGGGCAGGAAACGCATATCCTTGACTGCGGCGATTATGCCGGCACGATCCGCAAATTGCGCCGCGTTGTACCGGCGGACAGGTTGTTGGTGGCATTCGCTGAAACCTTGCTGACTGCGGACGGGCTGGCGCGGGTCTGCGCCTTTCTCGGCATTGCCCCGATGCGGGACATTCCAGCGCAGGCCGTGCACGAAGGCGCACCGGTGCTGATGCTGGACAAGTTGCGCCCGCGCGCGCAAAGACTACTTTATGAACAATACGACTGGGTGGCCCGCAATGTCGGGCCCTTGCCACAGAACTGGCAGGACAATTGTGTAAGGATGACAGCATGATGGACGGTGATATCCGGGCAAGCGCCTATGACGACGGGTCAACGGATGCGCTGACCGGCGAACAGAAGATCCGCAACTTCAACATCAACTTCGGCCCGCAGCACCCTGCGGCGCACGG
>PUNR01000387.1 GCA_003551805.1 Loktanella sp. | reverse complement strand
CTTAGCTTATTTGCGGATGTGCAGCACAATGAGAAGATCTGGCTGATGTACGGGTCGGCCGATAGTCTGGTCGGTCGCGCAGGTCGTGTCGCCGATTCCAGCCGCGAGGGGCTGGCGGGTTCTAGCATCACTGGGGCGCTTGTCATATATTGCGGCGGATGTATGCTCGCTGTGCAGGAACGGATGGACGAAGTTGCCCAAGGCATCGCTGCGGCCTTGGGAGGTGCACCGTTTCTGGGGGTCTTCACCTTTGGCGAACAGGGTGCACTGCTGGGTGCAGAAACACGCCACGGGAACCTGATGATCTCTTGTTCGAGTTTTGGCTGAATGGGGACAACAGGGGCGCAGATGTCTGAACACGAAGACCTCCGCGCCGCATTAATCGAAATCGAAAAACTCCGCCTGCGTGAACGCGCGGCATCGCATGAAAACGCCACTTTGCTGCGCGTGCTGGATGCGATGACCCGCGCTGGGTCGAGTGACAAAGCAGCAAGCCTGCTGGTGGATATCTGCGCCGAAGCTTTGCAGGCAGATGCTGTGGCAGTGGTGACGATCAAAGGCGATCATGGCCTGTCGTTCAATCTGTGCAGCGCACAAGCGATGACGGGTGTGGAATGGGACGCTGGGGCGGATTTGCTGCATCGGCCGCGCCGGATGGTCGATCTGCACAAACGCAACTGGGGTGCACCCCTGCCCGCAGAGTTGCGCCCCTATCACGCGCTGTTGGCCATGCCGTTGCAGGTCGAAGGTGAAGGCGCGATGGCGTTGGTCGCGATGGCGCAGACAGTGGCCCGTTTCACCGCCGCGGAACTGAACCTGATGGGCCGCATCGCAGCGCTTGCCGGTCAGGCGTTGGCGTCACAAAGGCTTGCACGGCGCAACAGCCTACTGGCCGCGCTGATTGACGGATCGGTGCAATCCCCGCCTGCCCCGCAAGCCTTTCTTGATTCCTCGCTAGAGGCCGTCAGCCGGGCGTTTGACCGATTGACCCATGCCCAAGGGGTGGTTGTTGCAATCAACAATGACCTGCTGCGCGCCACAAACGACGATATTGACGCAGCCATCCACAAAGCTTTGGCACGCACCGGGGAACTGGCACGCGCTGACAGGGTCTATATCTTCCGCGTCACCGATGCAGGTCGTCTGGATAACACGCACGAATGGGTGTCGGACGGGATCGAACCGATGATCGCGCATTTGCAAGATCTGTCCATAGACTTGATGGAACCATGGGTGCCATCTTTTAATCAGGACCGCGAAATCTATATCCCTGATGTAGCAGGTCTGCCCGATGACGATCCGGTCAAGGACGTTCTGTTCGAGCAGGGGATCAAATCCCTGCTGGCAGTCCCGATGCGCCGCGACGGCGAGATCACGGGCTTTCTGGGCTATGACGCTGTACAGGAAACCCGCAGCTTCCTGCCGGGCGAGATATTTCTGCTGCGGTCGGTCGGCAATACTATCAACGCGATGTTGCAACGCCGCAGCGCAGACCAGCGCGCCGAGGCGGCAACCAGCGCGCTGTTAAGTGAACGTAACCGGATGCAGGCCACGCTGGATGCCATGCCCGATCTGGTGCTGGAACTTGACAGCAAGGGAACGTTCACAGGCTACCACCTTGGCCATAACCAGCGGTTTGAATCGATTGCAAAGGGACTGCTTGGCAAAGAACCAAACGCTGCATTGCCGCCCGCTGGTGCCGATATCGCGTGGCGCATCATGCGCGAAGTCGACGCAAATGGCCGTACCGAGGGTCATGAGTTCCGCTACGACCTGCCAGAAGGGCGGCGCTGGCTTCAGGTATCGGCGGCCGCGCGGCAAGGTGGGGCAAACGACAGCGGGTATGTTTTTGTCGTCAGCGACATCACCGAGGCCCGTTCCCAACGTCTCGAAATCGAACGGCTTAGCGAGGTAGCACGCCGCACAACCAACCTTGTCGTTGTCACCGATGTCGATGGATGCATCCAATGGGTGAACCCCGCTTTTGAACAGCGCAGCGGCTGGAAGCTAGCCGAAATCCAAGGCAAAACCCCTGGCAGTTTTCTGCAATCACCTAAGTCCGACAAGCGCACGATCCGCCGGATCGGGGCTGCATTGCGCAAACCTGCGTCGGTCGGTGCGCAAATACTGAATGTTTCACGCTCGGGCGAGGAATACTGGGTCAGCCTCGACATCCAACCGCTGGTAGACGCCAAGGGCCGCCATCAGGGGTTCATGGCAGTCCAAAGCGACATTACCGAACGCCGTATCCAGGCCGAACAGTTACAGACCACCACCGCACTTGCGGTCAACGCGCGCCAGCGACTGGTCAGCGCGGTCGAAGCGTTGCAGGATGGTTTTGCGCTTTTCGATGCTGACGACCAGCTTTTGCTGTCCAACCAGCCTTACCGCGACTTTTTTCCAAAATCCGGCCCGCGTGTGCAAGAAGGCATGACTTTTTCCGAAATTCTTAAATTGCGGCTGGAACATCACGAATACAATGCAGCCATTGGGCGAGAACAGGACTGGCTGTCAGAAAGGCTTGAACAGCACACCAAACCTTATGCCGAGATCGAACAGGAACTCGCTGATGGGCGTTGGGTCCGGTCTTTTGAAAAGGCTACCCCCGATGGGGGCCGTGTCGCGCTTTTGGTGGATATCACCGCACTGAAAGAAGCCGAAAGGCGCGCGCTGAATGAACGGGCCGCAGCGATGGACGCATCGCATGACGGGATCGCGATTACAGATGCGACGGGTCATTTTATCTATATGAATCCTGCGCATCGCGCGATGTTCGGTATTTCAGCCAAGGAAACTGTGCGCAATCTGTCGTGGGCTTCTCTTTACGAACCGCGCGAAGCGGAATGGTTCCAGTCAATAGCATTTCCGATGTTACAGCGTCAGGGCAGCTGGCAAGGCGAATTGTCAGGCCGCCACCGTGACGGCACCGCAATTGAACAGGAAATCTCGCTTTCGATGCAGGATGACGGGGGTGTGGTCTGTATCACCCGCGACATCGCCGAACGCCGCCGCAGCGAGGCAGAGCGCGCGCGTCTGCGCGAAGAATTGCAGCTGGCGCAACGCCGCGAAGTCATTGGCCAGCTGGCTGCCGGTCTGGCGCATGATTTCAACAATATCCTTGCCGTGATAGCAGGTTCAGCCAGCTTGATCGAAACCCGCCTTGCAGGGCAATCCGCTGACACTCAGGATGCCAGCCGCATTGTTCAGGCAGCAGACAGGGCGGCCAACCTTGTGACGCGCCTGCGCGATCTTGGCAAACATGGGTCAGAACGCGAGCACCTTGATCTGCGCAACAGCCTGACCGAAGCAGTGGACCTTTTGCGCACGGGTCTGAAAAGCAAACACAAGCTGGTTGTAGATTCGCCAGACACGCCGCTAGTTTGCATGGCCGATCCTACTGATATTTTGCAGGTATTGCTGAACCTTGGCATCAATGCCCGTGATGCGCTGGATGATGGCCAGAACGAAATACGGATGAGCGTTGCTGTTCCAGAGGCAATGAACCGCCCCCCCGATATCGGCGTCCTGCAAAATGCATCCGCCTATATCATGCTGCGGGTCGAAGACACCGGTCCCGGAATTGACCCGCAAACCCGTGCGCGCATCTTCGAGCCTTACTTCACCTCGAAAGGGCAGCAAGGAACCGGGCTGGGGCTGGCGATTGTATCGGGCATCGTGCGCGGCAATGACGCCGCGCTGTGGTTTGACACAAAGCCGGGCACCGGCACGCGCGTCACGGTGTTCTGGCCGGTCAATCAGTTGCAAGCGCTGCCAGCGAACGATGCCACACAAAACACAGAGACAATTCGCCTTGATGGCGTGCAAGCCTTGATTGTTGACGACGAAGAAGAAATCTGCGCCGTATTGACCGCTATTCTGGAAGCGGCAGGCGCAGAGGTCGCATCAACCACCGATGCACGCGATGCATTGGACGCGATCAGCGGCGACCCCGACCATTGGTCTGTTTTGATCACCGATCACGATATGCCGCACATGACTGGCAGCAAGCTGGCACAAGCAACACAAACCATTGCGCCAAATATGCCTGTGCTGCTTGTTTCTGCCCTGCCTGACGCAGCGGGCGACCATCGGGGACTGTTCGACGCAATTTTACAAAAACCGG